>CAZNOE010000822.1:0-3174 GCA_964574525.1 uncultured Bifidobacteriaceae bacterium | reverse complement strand
GGAAAAACTCAGACGACGACGCGAGAACCCTCCGCGAAGCGGTTTAGTTCAACATACATGTAGAAGGAAATATTTCCCTGATATTGGATATTGGCTGGGCAAACAGGGAAATCCTTTCCGTCGTTCATAGGGCGAGATTACGCCTAGAGAAAAAACCCGTCAATCCACTAGTTCTTAGCTTTCTAGGCGCACACGGCGATTTTTTGACGCAGAGGACGCAGAGGTTGGCGCAGAGGAACGCGGAAGCAGGTTTTCTTTGCGGCCTTTGTGAGACCCTCTGCGTTTAATCAGACTGCGGGGCAGTTTGGTTGGGGTCGTGCCGCAATGTGCCTTGGCGACATGGCATCAAAATTTGTCGCGGGCGGGGCGAACATGAAACCGCACGCGCAAAATCCGGTCAAGCAGCGATTCACAGCGGTTGATTTCGGTCGCAGCGTACCGCCGTATTCCAGTTTACATGATCGGTGAACTGACTGGCGCGGCGGCTGTGGTTTGCAGCGCATACTCAGGCGAATCATCCTCAGAGAAAAGTGCTCGCAACGCCTCCTGAATGTGATCTCTGCTGACACGCCTTACATCTGTAAGGATGCCCAGATGAAGAAGCCGAATACGAAGAACCGTGCGAGACACGCTTAGCCTTGTGGAAACATGGCGCAGAACGCGAATGTAATCCCGGACATTCCAAGGTTGGTCGTCAAGGTAGATAGATCCAGGGCGAGGGATGTCGAGCTCGCGTTGGACCACAACAACGGCGGTATGAACGATTGGTCGCGGCAACAAGAGACCTGAAGCGAATTGATTGGCCTGCCACTCAATCCATTCGATCTCACTCCAGCGCGCTGACCTGATAAAGCGAAGCTCGGTCCTCGTATCAACAAACTGTGGTGCATCTCGAGAAATGAGCCTCGGATTGAGTTTGCGGTGCAAAACCAAGTGGCCGACTTCATGGCACAGGGTCCAGCGAAACCGAGGAGAATCATACGGCAGGACCTTATCAATAAATATCTGCCGCGGCTCGAAGTCGAAACGCCCAAGAATCTTTTTCCCCTTCGCAGAGTAACCGAGGTCTTGGTCAAAGTGGAATGGAATATGGTACACATCGTTTAGACCCGTAACGACCTCGTAAATCGGTGAACTCAGCCTAGCGAATGCGTGCGGGTCAAAATGCAGAGCGACTTCTTCCGCCTTGGCGTCGATGTCATTGCGACTCAAACGATGTCGCGATTGGGAAGGCATGATTCACCCTATTGAACCGCAACGCTTGCACCGGCCCGTGCATGATGGGTTTTCGTATCTCCCGCGGCGCTCATGCGTTGATGAAAACGGACGGGCAAAATCCGGTCAAGCCGCAATTCACCGATGGCAGAGGGACAGATGAATATCCACCAACCAACATCCAAAATCGAACATCCAATGCCTGGCGGTTGGGGCGCGCCTTGGATGTTGGTTGTTTCCAATTCCAACCAGTTCCGAATTTCCCCTTGCGCGGACGGACATGGTTGTTAGAGTCACACCGCATTTCGCCCCGCTCAGAGGCGGATTTCCATTTAACCAGTCAAGCAACTGAATTGTGAAAGTCTTTAGCGGCACGGCCAACCCGCCTTTGGCGAACGCCATCTGCGATTACATCGGCATCAAGCTCGGCAAGTGCGACATTCGCCCCTTCCCGGATGGCGAGACGTTTGTGAAGATCGAGGAGAACGTGCGCGGGGAGGACGTGTTTGTCGTCCAGCCCACGTCGCCGCCCACGAACCATCATTTGATGGAGTTGTTCATCATGATGGATGCCTTGCGGCGGGCGAGCGCCGATCGCATCACCGCGGTGCTGCCGTTCTACGGTTATGCCCGGCAGGACCGCAAAGACCAGCCGCGCGTGCCCATCACGGCCAAGCTCGTCGCGAATCTGCTCATTGCGGCGGGCGCGAACCGCATCCTGACGATGGACCTGCATGCACAACAGATTCAGGGTTTCTTTGATATTCCCGTGGACCATCTGTACGCCGCGCCGGTGATGTATGAGTATTTGCAGAAGAAAAAGCTGGGCGATCTGGTGGTGGTGAGCCCGGACGTGGGCGGGTTGAAGATGGCCTACGCGTATTCGCAGACGATGGACGCGAGCCTGGCGATCATCGCCAAGCGGCGCAAAAGCGCGTCGGAGGTGGAGGCCCTGTCCATCATCGGCGAGGTGCGCGGCAAAAACGTGCTGCTGATTGACGACTTGACGGAGACGGCAGGCACGCTGACCAAGGGGGCGGAATTGCTCAAAAAGAAGGGCGCGAAGAAGATCATGGCCTGCGTTTCGCACGCGATTTTGAACGACGTGGGCGTGGAAAGACTGCGAAAGTCGGATATTGACGAGTTGATCACAACTGATACAGTCCTGCGCCCTGCCATCCGGGGCGTGAAGATTACCACGCTCTCGGTGGCGGGGCTTTTGGGCGAAGCCATCAAACGAATCCATAGTAATTCGTCGGTGACTTCACTGTTTGAATCCAAAGGCGTACGCATCAGTTGATGTTAACGGCCACGCAGGAAAAAATTTAACGATGAAATCTGTACCATTAAACGCATTTGCCCGCACGCTGTCGCGCCGGGGCGGGGTGAAGAAATTGCGCGCTTCCGGGCGCATTCCCGCGGTCGTTTATGGCCGGCAGGCCAAAGCGCAGAACCTCGAAGTGATTGCCAAGGAGATGGGCGATCTGATCCATCATTCGCTTTCGGAAAACGTGCTCGTGGACCTCGCGGTCAAGGACGACGCGCGTCCGAAGCGCCTCGCGCTGGTGCAGGAAGTCCAGCATCACCCGTTGAGCGGCGACGTACTGCATGTGGATTTGCACGAGGTTGCCGAGGACGAAAAGGTTACTATCAGTGTGCCGGTCGAGACGGTTGGCGAAGCGGTCGGTGTGAAGACCGGCGGCGGCGTGCTGGAACACGTCTTGTTCAAGATCAAGGTGCGCGCGCTGCCCAAGGATTTGCCCGAACAAATTGTCGTGGACGTGACAAGCCTCGAACTGGGCAAGTCCATTCATCTTGGCGAAATCAAAGCCGCTGAAGGCGTGGAGATTCTGGGTGACAAGAAAGTTTCTGTCATCTCAGTCGCGCTGCCGAAGACGGAAGCCGAAGAGGCGGCAGCCGTCGAGGGCGAGCCGGTAGCGGCGGGCGACGTGGAGATGA
>CAZNOE010000821.1:0-3174 GCA_964574525.1 uncultured Bifidobacteriaceae bacterium | reverse complement strand
TGGAGTTCGTAGATAACAACTACTTCATCGTTGGCAATCAAGGAACAGTGCTGGTCAGCACCAACGCGACGAACTGGACCAGCATCGGCACCACCACCAAAAAATCGCTGCTTGGCGTGGCGAAAAACGGTGGTCAGTTGGTTGCCGTCGGAGTCGAGGGAGCCATTCTACGCACCCAGGCCGTGCCACTAACAACTCCCGTCAACATTGACAATTATGCCCGAACGACAGATTACAATCTCTTCCTGTTTGTCGGCAAAGCCGACCAACGTTTCCTCCTCGATCGCAGCCAGACTCTAACCAACAACTGGTCTGCCAGCCTCATTTCGCCGTTGGAACTCCTCGATAGCTCGGGAACGCTACTTTATTTGGAAAGTGTTCCGACCAACGCGCCGCCGCAGGAATTTTACCGAACAACTTTGTCGTTTTAGTGTCCCGGACAGGTGGACATCGGCGGATAAACATTTTGGTCTGAACCGGTGACGGTGAACCCTTTTTTTCATCATCGCCGCCGCCGCCGAGGCCATCGCTCTGCCGCCAATGCCGACGAAGTGGACTGATTTGATCTTGGAAAACATTCCGAAGCGATGATGGCGAAATCCGGAACGCAGGAAAGCGGGAAGTTATCACGCCTCCGGCTTGCTCTTGTGTCGCCAACCGTTTGGATTGGCGAAGCCCGCGAGAGCAATGCTTTTGACACCAAGCAAGAGGCTCGCTGGCACTAACGCAAGCTCGAAGTTTGCGCGACTGCTCAGTCTTGTTCGTCGGCGGCAGGATTCTCCCATTCCGGATAGACCTCCGGCTTGAGCTGGCCGCGGCGGATCAATTCCTGAAGGTCCCGAATGATTGTCCGGCGGGCCACTTTGAACTCGCGGGCGAGCGCGGAGATGTTCGGGCGCTCGCGCGATTTGCCGATGAGTTCAAGAATGTGATTTTGCCGGCTGAGGCGGTCGGTTGAACGGCTGAATAATTCAAGCGCATCCACGCGGCGTGAACGTTCGAGCGCTTCAAACTGCCGCACCGTTTCGGCTTCACCGCACTCCTTCAGTGCCGCCGCCACAGTGCGTTTGAGTTCGCGCACGTCCACTGGTTTGGGCAGACAATAATGCGCGCGGCGCGGCCCTTGCAGCGCCTTGAGTTGCTGCTGCACTTCGAGCGCGCCGGAGACGATGATGATGGGAACGAACGGCAACAGGTCCTTGAACGACGGCAGAAAATCGAGGCCGCGTTCGCCCGCGTCCAGGACGTGATCGAGGATGAGCACATCAGGCGGGTCTTGCGGAATTTGCTTGAGCGCGTCACTGCCTTTCTTGACGCGAACCAAACGGTAAGCCGCCAAGGCTTCCTCGTAAATCTCGTATTGGAGATCGTCGTCTTCAACGATCAGGATGGTGGCTTGGTCTGGGTTCATGCTGAGTCCCGCCTTTCTCTTAATCTTAATCGTAATCATAATCCAATCCGTTTTCGGTGGCGGGGCGAGGAAGGATTAAGAGTAAGAATAAGATTACGATTAAGACTTGGAGGGGTGGTGAACATGGGTTTCAGGTTTTGGCGCGGTCGGCAATTCCCGCACCGGCAGAATGAGCGTGACGGTGGTGCCCTCGTTCACGACGGATTCCACCGCCAGTCCGGCCTCCATTTTATTTGCCAGTTCGTAAACCATCGAAAGCCCAAGCCCGGTGCCGCGACGAGTGGACCGGGCTTTGGTCGTGAAGAACGGCTCGAAGATGCGCGGCAAGTTTTCCGGCGGGATGCCGGAGCCGAAGTCCTGGACCGACACGGCTACATAGTCTCGGGCTGGCGCCGGCTTCAACACCAGGCCAGTGGGCAATGTTTCCATCCACCGCGTCGCGAGAATGACACGCTTGCGTTGCGGTTGCGTTTCCGATTCGGAGGCGTTGAACACGAAGTTCAGCAGAATTTGCTGGATGAAATCCCTCGTCGCCTGCACGTCGGGAAGATCGGGAGTGCGTTCGAAGATCAATTCCGTTTCACGCAGGAAACGGTCGCCCAGCAGCTTGATGGTGTCGTCCACAACGGCATTGAGATCGCATACAGCGGGCTGTTCGGCGGAATCGCGGCTGAAGCCAAGCAGGGCCTTGACCACAACGGCGCCCTGGTCCGTGACCATCAGGATGCGGTCGGTTCGCGTGCGGATTTTTTGCGGGTTGTCCAGGTTGTCCTCGATGATTTGTGCCGAGCCTTTGACGATGGAGAGAATATTATTGAAGTCGTGGGCCAGGCCGGCGGCGAGCGTGCCGAGAGCGTTCATCTTCTGGCTATGGACCAGTTCGCGGCTCGCCCGTTCCAGTTCCTGCGTGCGCTCGGCGACTTTCTTCTCCACCTCGGCGTAGCTCAGCGCCAGTTTGCGATGCCGGTTGAAAGCCAGCCCGGCGAAAAAAACGGCCAGCGCCAGCGCGGCCGACAAAATCAAAACCAGCCGCGTCTCGCGATACCACGGCACAACCACGGAGAATTCCACGCCCGCGGGCTTTGGGTCAATATTTCCATTGCGATCCATCGCTCGCACTTGGAAATAGTGTTTGCCAACCGGCAGGTCGCCAAATGACATGCTTCTGATGTCTTGAAACGGCGACGATTCGCGTGTATCGAGCCGATAGGAAAAGAGCAGCCGATCCGTCGCCGTGAATTTCCACTTGTCGCGCCCGGCGAACGACAAGGTCAAAAGCGAGCCTTCGCGAAAGTTTAGTTCGGCTTCGGTGGACCCGTGGATAAGAGTCTTCGGCGGCGCAGTGTCGGCGTCCGGCCGGAACAAACTCAACCCGCGCGCCGTACCGGCCCAGATGCGTCCCCGGCTGTCCTCCCGCACTTCATTCACCACGGCCGACGGCAGGCCCTCGGCGGTCTCATTCGCGATCCACGCGCCTTGCGTCAGGCGATGCAGCCCGTTGCTCGACGCCAGCCAGAATGTCCCGTCGCGCGCGCGGCATACGGCGTTAATGCGGTCGAACCCGGCGCGCAATGACATCCAGTCTTTTCCGTCGAACACCCAGACCTTGTCCGGAGTAACGCAAACCATTCGCCCGTCGCCGGACTCGGCGAAGGCCACCACGTCTTCCGGGCCGCCTTTGTTCGTGGAAGTGAGCATGTGCCAGGAACGCTCGCGCAACCACGCGATGCCCCGCGCGCCTCCCAACCAGAGGTCGCCGTTTT
>CAZNOE010000820.1:0-3175 GCA_964574525.1 uncultured Bifidobacteriaceae bacterium | reverse complement strand
CGGCGCCGTGTCGCCGTCCGTCCCGGATTATTTTACTCACCTCTGGGAGGACGGCCTGCCGCAAAACGCGGTCGCGGCAATCGTTCAGGCACGCGACGGCTATTTGTGGCTGGGCACCTACAACGGCTTGGTGCGGTTCGACGGTGTGCGCTTCACGGTTTTCGACAATGGCAACACGCCAGAGTTGCACAGCAGCCGCGTGACCAGTTTGTTCGAAGACCCCAACGGCGCGCTTTGGATCGGGCATGAGACCGGGGAACTGACGCAATTCAAGGATGGTCATTTCCACGCCGTGGAAGTTCGAGCGCCCTGGAAGAGCGGCCGGATTCTCGGCATCAGCGCCGATGAGGCGAACGACCTCTGGCTGTTTAACGAAGAGGGCCTGATGGCGCGGTTGCGCGACGGTGTGGTGCTCGCGCCGCCCGTGGGAACTGCGCCTGGACTGCTGGCGTTTGCCCGAGACTCGCGGGGCGCACTGTGGGTTGCCCGCAGCGGAAAATTATCGGCGCTCAAGAACGGCAAGCTTGTGCCCGTGGATTTCGGCGGTGAATCGGTGAGTTACGTGCAAGGCATCTGCGCTGGCCGTCACGGCGGACTCTGGGTCGCGAGCGATGGGCGCGTGCGAAAATGGCAGAACCGGTGGACCGGAGACCTGGGCGCGGCGCCGTGGGGGTTCAGTCCGGTCATTTCCCTGCTCGAGACTCGGAACGGAAGCCTGGCCGGGGGCACGGTTGATTCCGGGCTTTACCTGATCATTCCCAACGGCGGCGTGCTGCACTTCAACCGCACCAATGGCCTGCCGCAAAACTGGGTGCGCTCGCTCTGAGAAGACCGCGAAGGCAATTTGTGGATCGGCGCGGGCAGCGGCGGGTTGGTGGCGCTGCGTGCCGGCAAGGTCGCCACGATCAGCCCGCCGGATCGCTGGCAGTCGCGCGCCGTGTTATCGGTGACCGTCGCGCGGAATGGTGCGATGTGGATCGGCACGGAGGGCGCGGGATTGTACCGCTTTCACGATGGAGAGTGGGATCGCTTCGGCGAAACCGAAGGTCTGTCCAACTTGTTTGTCTGGTCCGTGTCTGAAGACGCGCAAGGCCGCATTTGGGCCGGCACCTGGGGCGGCGGTTTGTTCATTCACCGCGACGGCCGCTTCGAGCGCGTGCCGGGTCTGGAGAATGTGACAGCGTCCACGCCCGCGGTTCTTCACACGCCAGGCGGCGTGACGTGGATCGGTACGGGGAACGGTTTGTTGCGTTACGAGGCGGGCGTGACGAAGTGGTTCGGACGGAAAGAAGATCTGGAACTGCCCGATGTTCGCGCTGTGGTGCAAGCAAGCGACGGCACCATCTGGTTCGGCATGTTGGGCGGCGGACTGGGGCGTCTGTCAAACGAGGGTACGCTGCGGCAATTCCGAAAACGCGACGGCCTGTCCAGTGATTTCGTCCAATGTCTCCGGCTTGATGGCGACGGCACGCTTTGGATCGGCACATTTGGCGGGGGCTTGAATCGGTTGAAGCAGGGCCGTTTTGCGGTGATCAACACCAGCCAGGGCTTGGCGAACAGCGTCATTGACCACATCGAGGAGGATGCACGGGAATATTTCTGGATCAGTTCGCACGGCGGCATCATGCGTGTCAGCAAGGCCGAGTTGAATCGCTGCGCGGATGGCGAGACGGACTCGGTCAAGTGTCTGAGCTACGGGAAAGGGGAAGGTCTCCCGACCTTGGAGTGCAGCGGAGGATGCCAACCCGCCGGGGCCAAGACCGCCGACGGACGGCTGTGGTTTCCCACCAGCAAAGGACTGGTGGCTGTCGATCCGAATGACGTGAAAATCAACCAACTCGAGCCGCCAGTCGTGCTGGAGGAAATGCTGGTGGAAGATCGGCCAGTTGCTCTCGACGCGAAGGGCGTTGTTCCGTTGCGGATCCCGCCGGGCCGAAAGCGGTTTGAATTTCGTTATACCGGTCTGAGTTTTACCGTCCCGGAGAAAGTGCGTTTCCAGTACCGGCTGGAAGGGCTTGATCCGGAGTGGGTGGACTACGGAACCAAGCGGGTGGTGAATTACAGTTACATCCCACCCGGCGATTACAAGTTTCACGTCAAGGCGTGCAACAACGACGGCGTTTGGAACGACGCTGGCGCCGAACTCGCCTTCACGGTGCTGCCGCACTTTTGGCAGACCTGGTGGTTTCGCGCGCTGGCCGGCCTCGCGGCGGCCGGCGCCGTGGCGGGGAGCGTGTTGTTCGAAACCCGCCGGCGAATGCACCGCAAACTCGAACGGCTCGAACAGCAGCGCGGGATCGAGCGCGAGCGCACCCGCATCGCCAAGGACATTCATGACGATCTCGGCGCCAGCCTGACGCGCATCACCTTGCTCAGTCAAACCGCCCGCGGCGAGTTGGACAATCCCGCGCAAGCCGCGGTGGACCTCGACCGGATTTACGGCACGGCGCGCGAACTGACGCGCGCCATGGACGAAATCGTCTGGGCCGTCAACCCGCAGCACGACACGCTGGACAGCCTCGCGAGCTACCTGGGAAGATTTGCGCAGGATTTTCTGGGCGCGGCCGGCATCCGTTGCCGCCTCCGGTTGCCCTTGGAACTTCCCCAGTGGCCGCTCACCGCCGAGGTCCGGCACAACTTGTTCCTCGCCTTCAAGGAGTCGTTGCACAACGCGGTCAAGCACGCCAACGCCACCGAAGTGCAAATCACACTCAAAGTCGAGTCGTCGTACTTCGTCCTCTCGGTCAAGGACAACGGGTGCGGTTTCCTGCCGGAATCGTCCGCGGGTCAGATGCCGCCGGACGCGATCCGCCCAGCCAACGGCAACGGGTTGGTCAACATGCGCCAGCGGCTGAAGGAAATCGGCGGCGAATGCGAAATCAAAAGCGCACCGCGCGCCGGCACAAACGTGACCTTTCGCGTGCCGGTGAAACTTTCCGTATCCTGATGAACGCGCTCAGTCCCAAAAACATTTCATTGCCCTCCGCTGTTATCAGTAGCGCCAAACACGATGACAACGACACGGAAAGATTCCCTCTCCCCTTCGGAAGGGGAGAGGGTCAGGGTGAGGGGTAGGCGGCGTCCTCGTTCCATCACCACCGACTCGGGCTAATCGTGCGGCCCCCTCACCCCGGCCCCACCGCCATTGAAAGAAGATGACCATGTGATGTTTTTG
>CAZNOE010000819.1:0-3189 GCA_964574525.1 uncultured Bifidobacteriaceae bacterium | reverse complement strand
CATTGCGGCGGGCAACCGCGGCCGGTGTAGAGGCTCACGTAGGGATGCAGGAGGTAGCCGATGAAATATTTTTCGATCTGGAGATCGCGCCTGTAAACGTCGGCCACCCACGGAAGCGTATCCATGTTCTGGATCATCTCGCGCTCGGGGTTGTGTTTGATCCTGCCGTCCTTGTCCTTGTAGGAAAGACCGGCGATGTTCGCAAGGTCGCGGTCTTCGGCGACTTCCTTGCAGGTGAAATCAAATTCCTTGCGGCCCACCCAGTCAATCGCGGGCGACGCCTTGAGCGTTTCGGTGGGCAACACCATGGTGTGTGCCCCGACGAAACCGATCTTCGTGTCCGGTTTCTGCGACTTGATCGCTTCGGCGACCTTGCAATCGTTCTTCAGCGACGGCGTGCTGGTGTTGATGATGACGTGGTCGTAATCCTTCGCGATGGCAAGACACTTGGCTACGTCTATGTCGTGCGGCGGGCAATCGAGCAGCTTGGAGTTGGGCGTGAGTGCGGCGGGTTGCGCGAGCCACGTCGGATACCAGTAGCTGGTGACTTCGCGCCGCGCCTGGTAACGTGCGCCCGCGCCGCCGTCGAACCCGTCGAAGCTCGGCGGCGAAAGATAAAGTGTCTTGCTCATGGATTAAGTGCGGTCGGAAACAGGCGACGAGTGAATCAACTCACTCCGCCTTCTTGGCTCCAGCAATCTTTGCCAGCAACGAATCGCGTTCGGACGTGTCACTCGATCCGCAGTGGCTACCGACATGGGCTTCGTGCTGATGCGGCTCTTCCTTGCGCGAGAAGGCGGCTTGCGCGCCATTCATCGCGGCGCGCGGGCTGTTGATCGCGGCTTTGGCTTCGGCAAGATGACCCTTGCCAATGGTCACGCCGTTGAAGGCGCGCTTCGTCAGTTCCGCATTGGCGGGATACGGCTTGGGCTTCGCGCCGAAATTGTATTTGAAATTCTTCCAGTTGTCGCCGCGCTGATAATTCGTGCCCAGCGCGCCGCTGGGGTCGTAGCCGCAGTGAACCATGCAGTTCTCGCAGCGCGGGTCGCGCGCGACGCCGTCCACGACGCCGTATTTGTCCCACTGCACCTTCGCCAGCATTTCCTGGTAGCCGTCGTAATGGCCGTCGGTCATCAGGTAACACGGCGCTTTCCAGCCCTTGACATTGTACGTCGGAATCGCCCACGCAGTGCAGGTCAATTCGCGTTTGCCCGCAAGAAACTCTTGATACACCGGCGTGCCGAAAATGGTGAACTTCTCACCCCACTCCTGAATCTTCGCGAATTTCTGCCGCGTCATCTTGCGCGTGAGGAAGAAATCCTCGGGCTGCTTGCCGAGGCGCTTGACCATGTCCTTCTTGGCGGCGTCGTATTCGTAGCCGGGCGAGATCGTGTGACCGTCCACGTTGAGCGACGACAGGAAGGCGAACATGTCGTCCAGTTCCTGCACGTCCGTTTCCTTGTAAACCGTCGTGTTCGTCGCGGTCTGGTAGCCGAGAATTTTTGCCATCTTGATCGCGGCGACACATTCCTTGAACACGCCCTCGCGCTCGACAATCAGATCGTGCGTGAACTCCAGTCCGTCCACGTGGACGTTCCAGTACATCCATTGGCTCGGACGGATGACAACTTTGCTGCGCGCGGCGGCATCGGATTTGCGAAGGGTCTCGGCCTCTTTCCCGGTGATGAGTTCCGCCTTCAGTAATTCCTGAAGCTTGGTCTCCATCTCCGGCGAGTAATCGGCCGCCATGTAATCGCGCATCTTCTTTCGCATGAACATGCCGTTCGTGCAGATGTAAACAATACGGCCCTGGGAAAGGATGCCGTTCACCAGTTCCTCGATCTTCGGATAAATAAGGGGCTCGCCGCCGCAGATGCTCACCATCGGAGCTTCACATTCATTGGCCGCCGCGAGGCATTTCTCCAGCGGCACCATGTCCTTGAGATTCGTCGAGTACTCGCGAATCCGCCCGCAGCCCGTGCACGTCAAATTGCACGTGTGCAGTGGCTCGAGTTGCAAGACCATTGCGAATTTCGGCGTCTTGCGCAGTTTGTGCTTGATGATGTGGCCGGCGATTTTCGCCGACAACGCGAGTGGAAATCGCATAGAATTAGCGCAGTAGAGCGACCTGGGTCCGAGTCTCTGCCGCCGGAGCAGCCGGGTTTGCCGGATCTGGCAGTGAAGCAGGTGGGACGTAGAGGAAACCGCGCATGAGTCCGCCGCCACCCGGAATCAGGAAATCAATCGGCGAAACGCTGTGCGACGCATTGATGCCGCTGCATCCCGCAGTCAGCGCCAAAAAAGCCGCGTACGCGCCTGACCGAAAAGATTTTGATTTCCAAAGTAATGTCACTGGTTAACTATTATAAATCCCTCGGACATGTTGGCAATATCTAATTCTGAACTTGTTTCGGCTCGCGAACGGCGGGTGCCGCCGCGCTCGCCGCGCAAAGTTCTGCTGCGTCTCTTGCTTCTAACAACGCTCGTGGGATTTGGTTTCAACTTTTCTGCATGGGGTGGAGAAAGTGATGCGAAACCGGCCAGTTTCGCCACCCGCGCCCGGGAGATTTTCGCGGCGGCGCAAAAACGTTTTCTGGCCGAACCGACCAATGCTGTTGCCGCGTGGGAGTTCGCACGCGCGTGTTTCGATCGTGCCGAATATGCGACGAACGACACGGAGCGTGTGGCGATTGCCGAGCAAGGGATCGCTGCGTGCCGCAAATTGATCGCGCACGATGCCAGGTCGGCGCCGGCACACTACTATCTGGGCATGAACCTGGGTCAGGTGGCGCGCACTAAAACCTTGGGCGCGCTGCGAATCGTGGACGAGATGGAGCGCGAGTTCAAAGCGGTACGGGGATTGGATGAACAGTTCGATTTTGCAGGAGCGGACCGGAACCTGGGCTTGCTTTACTTTGAAGCGCCGGCCTTCGCCAGCGTGGGCAATCGCAGGAAGGCCCGCCAACATCTTCAGCGCGCCGCCGAACTGTCACCCGACTTTCCTGAAAACCGCCTAAACCTAGTGGAAGTTTATCTGAAATGGAGCGACGACAAGGGGGCGAAGCGGGAGCTTGCAGCGCTGGAATCATTGTTGCCAAATGCGCGAACCAACCTCGCGGGTGAAGCGTGGGCGGCAAGCTGGTCAGATTGGGATGCCCGGCTAAAGCGGGTCCGCAAGACGATTCAAGA
>CAZNOE010000818.1:0-3196 GCA_964574525.1 uncultured Bifidobacteriaceae bacterium | reverse complement strand
ACCGGCGCGCGCCAGGAAATCTTCAAGCCGCCCGGTGGGAACGATTCCATGATGCCGGTTTCGTTCCAGACGCCATCGCGGTTCCGCCCGCGGAACTGCGGCCAATCCTCTGCCCGCACTGTCAGAGACAACATCAAGGCGAGCTCAGCAGCCATCTGAAGAGTTATTCGACGATTCATGTTCGAGGCGACGCGCGGAGTCTGACAGATTTGCTGCGCGATTGGGAGGTAATTGCGCACGGTGAAACCCGCAAGCCGGAACACCGAGAGAATCCGTCGTTGGAAATTCCGAACGGCGAAGTACGATTTCAAAAGCTCCATCAGTTCGCCAGCCGAGAATTCCCAATTCACTATTCCCGTGACCACCCGCCACTCACGGCTTCGCCGCCAGCGAGGCGCAGACCAGTTCCTCGTCGTTGCGGGCAAAGACGTGGCGGTTGGCATAAACCGGCGGAATCCACGCAAACTTTCGAGTCCCTAAATCTGAAGTTGGTCTGAGCAGATGCACACGGCTGATCTCGCGGTAACCGCCGGGCGTGAGTCGGGCGAGAATCAAGTTCCCTTCGTCGGTGAAGAGAAACACCGCATCACCGTTGGGCGTCAGGTGGATGCTGGCGCCGAATTTCAGATCTGTCACGTTGGTCGTCCCCCAAACCTGTTTGCCGGTGCCGGCCTCCAGACATACCAGTTCACCGCTGGATTTCGCCGAGTACACATAGTCGCCCTGCAAGAGGGGGGTCGAGGTGTTGCTCAAAATTCTTTTGGAAGCGGCCATCGTTTCCGGCCAGAGCACTTTTGCGGTGGGCGTGCGGGCGTCTAACTCCAGCATCAAACCGGAAATCAGCAGCCGGTTTTTCTGAACGACCGGAGTGGGGATTGAATCGTTGCTGCTCGTCACCATCGCTTCCCGCCAGTAAGTCTCGCCCGTGGCGGGATTCAAGGAAGTCACGGACGCGCCAGTCCAGACAATCAACTGCCGTTTGCCGCCGGCCACGATGATCAAGGGTGAACTGTTCGACAAAGCTTCGTTCAGCGCTTTCCAAACCTCCTTTCCCGTCTGCTTGTCGAGCGCAATGACACACGCGCCCGGCTTGCCGCCAGCGAAAACGATCAAAAGACTCCCTTCAATCAGCGGTGACCCACGGCAACTCAGCACCCCGACTTCGTATTTCCTGTCCAAATGTGTTTCCCAAATTACTTTGCCGTTCCGTGCGTCCAGACAGTCCACCTGACCGCTTCGGCCAAACCAGTAAACCTTTCCGGCCTCGATGATGGGTGTCGCGGCCGGACCGCCGCCGTGCTCAGGGATGAAGGCCCATTCCGGGTAAACTAATTCAGACTCACGACTCCAGAGCCGCTTGCCAGTGGATTCCTTAAGGCACTGGATGCGCTCCCAAGCCTTGGGCTTCTCCAACCGCATGTCGGTCAGGTAAACCCGGCCTTGGACCACCACCGGACTTGACCAGCCCGGCCCCACCGGTGCTCGCCAACGAATCTTCAATCCTTCAGCCGGGAAAGTTTGCAGAATGCCGGTTTCGTTCCAGACACCATCGCGGTTTGGGCCGCGCCACTGCGGCCAATCCGCTGCCCGCACTGTGAGGGACGACAGGAAGGCGAGCGAAACAGCCGTCAGACGAGTCATCGCGCGGAGCATGGACGCGGGGGAAGTGTCACGCATTTGCTTTTTGCATTCAGCACTTAGCTTTCAATTCTTCCGCCCGTAGGGCGGCGGGTTTTCACGTAATGCGCCGGCTTCCGTGGCAGAAACCCAGGTCGCCTTCCCATCGCGCCACACCGCCAGGGGCTTGGCTCGCTGTCGGTGATCTTCCACCACCTTGGCCACGGCGCCAGCCATAGCCTGCATCGCCTTTTGCGTTAGAGATAATTCGGTTCGTTTTTTCATGGTGAAAATTCACGCCGCAGTTGTTCGTAAAGCGCGGTGTCGCTGATCGTAGTTTCGCCCGCTTCATCCTTGAAAATCAACCGCGGCGTGTCCGACGAGTTGTCCAAAAAGTGCAGCGTATCGAGCAACGGCCGGTATAGCGTGAAGAGATTGCCCAAGGTGCGGCCAAACCGCCGCCGCACATCGCGCTCCGGGACGTTGTGCCCGCCGCTCTCGACGCGGTCACGGATGCGCAACAGGGCCAGGTCAGGGCTGGGAATCCAGAGATAAAACATGTGCAGCCGGAAACCGGCCTTCTTCACGCCGAGAAAACTCCTTGCCCGGCTCAATCCGACGTAAACGTACTTATCAATAAGGTCCCTGTGAACCTCAGCCATTCGATCAAGCCCGACGTAGAAGACCGCCTCGAATTCCAAGCCCTTGATGTGTTCGACAGGAAAGATACGGACGCGCGCGGAGTCACCAAGATTTTGACCGCCTTGGGATGCATCCAGTTCGAGTCCGTTGGCGCGCAAGAGGGGAAGGAGAGTTGCCTTGAGAGCCTCAACGTCGGCGGGTGTTGGAACCAAGATGGCCGTGGTGGGGAGATGGTTATTGCCGAGAGCGAAGATTTCACAGATTCGGTCCACAACCCACTGTGGAGCGGGCGCTTCTTTGGTTGACCTGAAGCTCAAAGCTGGTGGGTCTTCCGGCCGGCTTGGGTACGCTGACTTGAACGTGGGTTCGATGCCTGTCGCATGTTTGTACAGATCACGCGCGATCTTGAATAACCGCTCCGTCTGGCGGTAGCTGACGTTAAGCTCGCTCCGCTTGTAGGCTCGGCAGATATTGTCCATGTGGGACCACTCACGAAGGCCCGTTTCCGTGACACGTTGCATGAGGTCGCCGGATATGGTTACGCCACCTTCAGGAAGAGCGAACCGCTCCATACAAGCGAGTTCCAAAGGCGAGAAATCGGTGGCTTCGTCCACGGTGACTAGGAGCCGAAAGCGGGGTAACAGTGAACGGATTTCATCCGGCACGCCGGTCAGGTCAGCAGGGATTTCGCCGCGAAGCTGGCGCGTGAATTCGAGCGCGTGGTAGAGAAGCACGTCCTGCTCAGGCTCGGACAACTGGCGGTCTCGGATCGCCTTTTCAGTGTCAGGCGCGAAGAACCGGTTTTGGATGTCCTTCCGCTCGCGAAATTCTTGATATGACCTCGCAATGTGGAGGAAAAGGCGGGATAAGGAAAGCGACTCAACCCGTGTTGACTCACGGCAAAATGTTACCGAAGGCGGGAGCCGTTAGAGCTTCG
>CAZNOE010000817.1:0-3201 GCA_964574525.1 uncultured Bifidobacteriaceae bacterium | reverse complement strand
TCCCCACTCCTTCGTCGCGGGGAGAGGAAGAAGTACAGATGGATCGATGCGCTCATCCGCTGAGTTCGCTTGGGGGGATTGAGCCGAAGCAGGTTCGTGCAAGCAAAGCACGGACAGCATTGCCGCCATGAAGGTGAACCGCGAAGAGATTTTGGCCATGTTTGACATGAGTTGAATCAGCCTTTCGGCTGTGTTTGGCTTTACCTGCAAATTGGAGCCGTTGACCGCGTCCGCGCACATGCTCGAAATGCACTCAAACCTATCCGGCATCATCGTGAACCGTTGCTTCGTCAAACACAATACGGTCGCCTTGTCACGCCCGTCCGCTCATCCCGCCAAGCCGCCGCGAAGCGGACGAGATGAAGTTCTGCAGCAGAATGAAGACGAAAACCAGCATTCCCACTGCAATGCGCGTCCACCAACTGTTCAGGTCGCCCTTGAAAGTGATGAGCGTTTGGATCAATCCGAGAATCAACACACCCATCGCCGTGCCGGCCATGAATCCCACGCCGCCGCTCAAGAGCGTTCCACCAATCACGACGGCGGCAATGGCGTCCAGTTCGAGCCCCACACACGATGCCGGATCGCCAGACTGGGTGTAGAAGGTGTAAACGACTCCGGCTAGCGCAGAGCAGAAGCCTGACATTGCATAAGTTGAGATCTTAGTCCGCGCCACGGGCAAGCCCATCAAGCGCGCGGATTGCTCATCACCGCCGAGCGCGTAAATGTTGCGGCCGAACTTTGTGTAGTGCGCCACGACCAGCGCGAGCAGGAACACGCCGACGAAACAAGTTGCGGTGAAGGGAAAGCTCACACGGTCGTTCAGCGGAAGCGAGAGATCCTCGCTGATTGTCTCCAGGAAGAACGTGTGTTTGATGCCGAGCGATTGCGGTTCGACCATGAAGCCGACGCCGCGCGCCAGGAACATTCCCGCCAGCGTGACGAGAAACGGCGGCAACTCAAACCATTGAATCAGACATCCCATCCCGGTGCCGAACGCCGCGCCGACCACCAATGCCAGCGTCATGGCCGCGAACGGATTTATGCCATGCCTCTCTACAAGCGACGCGATCAGGATGCTCGTGAACGCAACAACCGCGCCGACTGACAAATCAATTCCGCCCGACAGAATCACAAACGTCGCGCCGACCGCTGCGATGCCGAGAAAGGCGTTGTCGCCGAGGAGATTCACCGCGACTCGGAGCGACCCGAATCGGTCGAACGAAATGCAGCCCGTCGCGTAGAGCGCGATGAGCACCAGTGCCGTCGCCAGCAGCGGGATGTAGCGCGATGAGACGGGGAGTTTCATGGTCCTCCAAATCCAAGTCTTGTCCGCCTGCCATACACCGGACGATCTGCCGCGAGGTTTTGGAGTGCGGTGGCTGGCGGGGAATGGGGCTGACACCGCTTTGGCCCGTTCGATGTTGGAAGCCGCCTGTCGGATGCCATCCAATCTCGAAAGCGGTGTGTGCCCCCACCCCTCACCCACCGCACTCCAAGACGCTCGCGCGCATATCGCAGTCCCTCCCGATGCAAAAGCGCACAGCGCGCGAACAAATTCTCCTGAAAGACGTTCACGCCGTCCTCCGTCTCATCAAGCCGGCCACCTTGCCGCGCAGTGCCGGTGATTGCAGCAGGCACACCGCCAAAATCGCCAGCGCCTTCGGCACGGGTGCGACATCCGCGCTGACGTTTCGCATATACATCGTGGTCGTGAGTGTCTGAATAAACAGCGCACCGACGATGGCGCCGACGAGATAAAATCTTCCGCCCGTCAGCGCCGTTCCGCCCACGACCACCGCGAGGATTGCGTCCAGTTCAAGGAAAAGGCCCGCGTGGTTCGAATCCGCGCATTTGATGTTCGACGCCGCGACAAGCCCGGCCAGGCCCGCGCAAAATCCGCTGAAGACATACACGAGGAATTTCACCGTCGAGGAATTGACGCCCGCATACGTGCTGGCAGTCTGGTTGTCGCCCACCGATTCGATGAACAAACCGATAGCCGTGCGTCGCGTCAGCACTACCGTGACGAGTAACATCCCCAAGCTCAACCAAACCGGAAACGGCAGGCCGAGCAAATGACCGTTGCCGATGAAGACCAACTTCGGGTCGGTGAACGTGATGATCTGGCCGTCCGTGATGAGCATTGCCACGCCGCGACCGGCCACCATCAGAATCAACGTCGCCACGATCGGTTGAATGCGAAACGCACCCACGAGCAAACCGTTCCAGCAGCCCGCCAGGGCTGCCACACTCAGCGCCGCCGCAATGACCAGCGGAAACGGCCCGCCCGCCCGGTTGATCAGTTGAGCGGCCACCGCGCCGGCGATGGCCATCACCGCACCCACCGACAAATCCACGCCGCCGGTCGCAATCACCAGCGTCATGCCCAGCGCCAGCAGCATCACCTTCGAGCCGTGATTGAGGACGTCAATCAACACGCCGTAAAGATGGCCATCGCGCACCTCGAGTTTGAAGAATCCTTCCGTGAAGAAAAAATTGAAGAGCAGCAGCAACGCCAGCCCGGCCACGGGCCAGACGAGGCTCGTCCACCAGCACGTTTGCTTCTTCTGGAAACGATCCGTCCCCATGATTCAGGAGGCGCAAAGGTGAAAGAAACATCCAACATCGAACATCCAACATCGAACATCCAATGTTGAGCCGGCTCGGGGCTGGTTCTGATTTGGATGTTGGGCGTTGGATGTTGGTTGTTGGATGTTCATTTGGAATGTTCATGTCCAGCGATGGTGCGCATGATGTTCTCCTCACTGATCTGGTCGCCGGTGAGTTCTCCGACTTTCGCGTGGTCACGCAACACAATCACGCGCTCACAACTGCGCACGACTTCCTCCAGCTCCGAGCTGATGAACAGGATGGCCATGCCTTGCGCGCGCAATTCCTGCATCGTCTTTTCGATCTCCGCCTTCGCGCCCACGTCAATGCCGCGCGTCGGCTCGTCCAGAATCAACAAACGCGGCTGCGTCGCGAGCCAGCGCGCGAGCAACACCTTTTGCTGGTTGCCGCCGCTCAGGTGCATCACCGCCTGCTCCGGTCCGGGCGTGACGATGCCGAGCCGGCGGATGAATTCTTCCGCGAGTTCAAGCTGCCGCTTCCGCGAAATCACCCGCGTCGCGCCTTGCCGCGCCTGCAACGCGAGCACGATGTTTTCGCGCACGGACAAATGCGGAATGACGCCTTCGA
>CAZNOE010000816.1:0-3204 GCA_964574525.1 uncultured Bifidobacteriaceae bacterium | reverse complement strand
TTTGGATTACCGAGAGTATTGAATATCCGCGCAAGCCCGCCGGCGTCGGGCGTGACCGGGTGAAGATTCTCCAAGACACGGACGCGGATGGAAGCGCTGACAAAATCACTGTCTTTGCCGAGGGACTGAATATTCCCACCGGCGTGGCGATTGGCTACGGGGGCGCGTGGGTGCTCAATGCGCCCGACCTGCTCTTCATGCGCGAAAAGGACGGCAAGGAAATCAGCCGCGAAGTGGTGCTTACCGGTTTCGGCCGCACGGACACACATGAGTTGCCCAACTCGCTGACGTGGGGGCCGGACGGATGGCTCTACGGATTGAACGGCGTGTTCAATCAAAGCCGCGTTCGTTCGAACAACGGCAAGGAATACAAATTCAACTGCGCGCTGTGGCGGGTGCATCCGCGCACGCGCGAATTTCAAGTCATCTCCGAAGGCACGAGCAATCCGTACGGCATCGCGTGGGACACCGAAGGCAGCGCGATTGTCGAGGCGTGTCATTGGGCGAACGATCATCTCTTCCATTTCGTCGAGACCGGCCATTACCAGCGACAGGCGGGCACGTTTCCGCCGTTCACGATTCCGATCGGCTCGATTACCGACCACGGCCACCAGAAAACGGCGTACTGCGGCATCGCGAATCTCGACACGGACGCTTATCCGCCGCAATACCGCGAGCGCATTGTCGTTGGCAACGTTCACGCCGGCGCGCTCAACATGGACCGGTTGCAACGCGATGGCGCGACTTATCTCGCTAAAGCGGAAGCCGATCTTTTCACCGCCAATGATGCGTGGTGCATGCCGGTGGCGTTGAAGGTCGGTCCGGATGGGTGTCTCTACGTGCTGGACTGGTACGATCGCTATCATTGCTCGCAGGATGCCGCGCGCGACCCAGAGGGTGTGGACCGTCTCAAAGGGCGGCTATACCGACTGCGCTACCAGAATGCGCCGCGCGCTCCGAAGTTCGACCTTGCGACTGAAAGCGACGATCAACTGATCGCGCGATTGGCCAGCGGGAACATTTACTTTCGCGAAACGGCGCAGAGGATTTTGACGGAGCGCTTGTTCGAGGTTGGCCGCACTGTTCCTTCTCCCTCTCCCCTCAACGGGGAGAGGGCCGGGGTGAGGGGTGGGAACGTCGAGAGACTTGCGCAAAGTCCAGCGCGCCGGGATGGGCCGCTACGCGCAAAACTGGAGAAGCTTGTCCTTGCTGCCCCCCTCACCCCTTCCCTCTCCCCCTCCGAGGGGGAGAGGGTGGCCGAAGGCCGGGTGAGGGGGTCGGCTGCTACGGCCGTCGAACGCAAAGCACGACTGCACGCGTTATGGGCGCTGATTGGAAGCGGCGCGCTTGACCCGGCGTTTCATCTGAAGGTGCTGGCGCACTCCGACGCCGCTTTCCGTGCGTGGGGCGTACGCGCGGCGGGAAACTTCGGGAACGTATCGTCTGCGATTCGCGAGAAAGTTGCCGCGCTGACGCGCGATCCATCGCCGGACGTGCAACTCCAGGTTGCCATCGCTTCGCGCAAGATCAAAAACTTCGACGCGCTGCCGATCTTGACCGAGGTGCTCGCGCACTGCGGGCAGGACAAACTCATTCCGTCCATTGCGTGGAACAATCTGCACCCGCTGTTGGAAACAGAAAGCGCGCGCTTCGTTTCCCTGGTTACGCCGGAGGGACGAGTTACACGAGTTACACGAGTCCCCAACCATTCCGCGAAAGGCCTCAGGGACTCGCGCAGTTCGTCGTTCCGAAAAGACTTACCGCCGGCGCTGGCCGCGCTCGCACCGCGGATTGTTGAACGAATCCTCAGTGCTGAGAAACCCGACACCCATGCCGTTGCCGCGCTCATTGCCTTCATCGCTGACCGGGACAGCGAGCGCGCGAAGGAGTGTTTATCCGTCGCTTCGTCGAAGCTTGGCGCGTTGAGCGATGCGTCGGTCGCACAACTCAAGTCGGAATTGAAGCCGGTGCTGGAGCATCTGCTGGCACGCGAGCAGGACACCCCGCTCTCTTTGAGCGCGCAACTGCTTGCGGCTCGGCTGGGTCTTGCTCAGATTGATCCCGCTGTGGTTCGAGCACGCTTCACTTCCGCCAGCCAACCCGAAGACTCGCGACTGCAAGCGCTGGATGCACTCATTGCCTTTCGCGATCCGGCGTTGCTCGCGGCGTTGCCACAGGTCTTCTCCTCTGACTCGCCGCAATTCATTCGGCGTGCCTTCGCTGCGCTGGGCCGCGTTGAAGATCCGAAACTCGCGGATGTCCTTCTCAGCGAGTACCCAAAACTCGCGCCTGAGCTTCAGCCGCTCGTCATTGATTTAGTCATGCAGCGTGAGCCATGGGCGCGAAAGCTTCTCGATGCCGTGCTGGCGAACAAGCTGCCCAAGGGCGTGCTGAACGCGAATCATCTGCGAAAGATTTTGGAGAGCAACGACCGCGACGCGCTGTGGGCCGTCGAAAAAGCGTTCGGCAGGATTCGCGAGGAACGGAATCCAGAACGCGAGAAGGTAGTGTCGGAAATGGCGGCGTATTTCCGCGAACACATTGGCGATCCGCGCCGGGGCCAGATCGTGTTCCGGAATTTTTGTGCACAATGCCATACGATTCACGGCGAGGGCGGCAAGGTGGGTCCCGACATCACGGCGAACGGACGGGCGTCATTCGATCAATTGCTCTCGAATGTGTTCGATCCGAGTCTCGTAATTGGCCCGGCGTATCAGGCCGCGACCGTCGTCACGAAGGACGGCCGCAATCTCACCGGACTGATCGCCGAGGACAACGAGCAGCGCGTCGTCGTGCGCATGCCCGGCGAAGGCGAGGAGACCGTGCCGCGCGGCAACGTGAAATACACGCGCCGGAGCAAGCTTTCGATGATGCCGGAGGGAATCGAGGCGTCGCTCGACAAAAAAGATTTGGCAGACCTGTTTGCCTTTCTCGCGCTCGACAAACCGCCGACGGACACGGCTGCGAAGCTTATTCCCGGCGCGCCGAATGTTCCGGGAACGAATGCGCCATCGAAGCCCACCAGCCGAATCAAGATTGAATCAGGCGAGGGAAGGCTCGTTGTCCACTCGCAGTTGCCCGGACAGAGCGACTGGATTGAACTTGTTACCTACATGATGGAAACGAACTCCCGTCCGTATCTCCATCCAGTGCGCGACGCGTCGGGGCGGGTCGTGCTCACGGAAGACAAACCGGCGGACCATC
>CAZNOE010000815.1:1789-3208 GCA_964574525.1 uncultured Bifidobacteriaceae bacterium | reverse complement strand
CACCGCAGAAAACCGGTGAACGATTCACCCTCTCCTGGGGGAGAGGGCCGGGGTGAGGGCGAGCGTTCATCACACTTCTCGGGATTTCGATGATGAGTCGCGCGTTCATCAGTGCTTGCCCCCGTTTGTTTTCGCCAGCGGATTGTGCGGGTCAGACTGCGGCGTCACGCCTTTGACTTCCGAAATCGCGATCATCGGCAGGAAACGCATGAACAGCAGGAAGCACGTGAAGAACAGACCGAACGTGCCGATGTAAGTGCAGATGTCCACCCAAGTGGGAGAGTAAAATCCCCAATTCGACGGGAGGAACTCACGATAAAGGCCACCGACGACAATCACGAAGCGCTCAAACCACATGCCGACGTTGACCAGGATGGAGATGATGAAGACGACCATCAGGTTCGTCCGGCATTTCTTGAACCAGAACAATTGCGGGATGAAGGCATTGAAGGCGAGCATGGCCCAGCCGCCATACCAATACGGGCCAAACAAGCGGCTCATGAAAGCAAATCGCTCGTACGGACTGCCGCTGTACCACGCGATGAAATACTCCATGAAGTAGGCGTATCCAACAATCGAGCCGGTGGCCAACGTCACTTTGCACATCACCTCGATGTGGCGCATCGTGATGATGTCCTCCAGCTTGCACCACTTGCGCAGCGGCACCAGGAGGGTCAATACCATCCCGAACCCGGAGTACACCGCGCCGGCGACGAAATACGGCGGGAAAATCGTCGTATGCCAGCCGGGCAATTGCGACACCGCGAAGTCCAACGACACGATGGAGTGCACGGAAAGCACCAGTGGGGTCGAAAGGCCCGCAAGGATCAAATAGGCCTTTTCGTAATTGCTCCAGTGGCGATTCGAACCAGTCCAACCAAAGCACATCGCGCTGTAAATGGCCTTGCGCAATTTCGTTTTCGCGCGGTCGCGCATCGTTGCCAGGTCGGGAATCAGCCCGGTGTACCAGAACAACACGGACACCGTGAAGTAGGTCGAAACCGCGAACACATCCCACATCAGCGGCGAGCGGAACTGCGGCCACATACCCGTCGAAGTCGGGATCGGGAACAGCCACCAGTCGAACCACACGCGACCTACGTGCATCGCCGGATAAATTCCGGCGCACATCACGGCGAAAATGGTCATGGCCTCGGCCGCGCGATTGACCGCGGTGCGCCAGCGTTGCCGCAGCAAAAAAAGAATCGCCGAAATCAGCGTGCCCGCGTGGCCGATACCGATCCACCACACGAAATTGATGATGTCCCAACCCCACATGACCGGATGCATGTTGCCCCACACGCCGATGCCGGTGGAAATCTGGTAGGTCAGCATCGCGCCGAGCATGCAGAGCGCGAGGAAGCTCGGGATGAACGCGATCCACCACCACAACGGCGCCTTGCCTTCGGTGATCGCCGA
>CAZNOE010000815.1:0-1689 GCA_964574525.1 uncultured Bifidobacteriaceae bacterium | reverse complement strand
GGTATGGGATGAAACTGTTTTAACAGTTTCATTTCTTGTCCTCCCGCCACTCGAGTCGGTAGCGCTCGACGAACAACTTCAATTCCTCCACATAATCCCGCTTCCGATGGTGTTCTTCCTGACTCGCGATATAGGCACCCACCTCCGCCACGCCTGACTCCGAAACCGAGAACACGCCATAGCCGCGTCCCCAGCCGAACTTGCCCGCGACCAAATTCTGCTCGTTCACCCAGTGCGACGAACTGAATTGCATGAGGTCCTCGATGCTCAAATTCGTCGGCAAATCTATCAACGCGTGAACGTGGTCTGGGTTCACGAAGTTGATCTTCATGTAAATGCCCTCTTTGGCGTAGTCGTGGAGATGCGCCGAGAGTCTTGCCGCTGCAGGCTTTGCCAGAAGCGGACGTCGCTCCAGCGTGGCCCACACTAAATGCAGCCAGACGCGAGAGTAGGAGTGAAGGGACACAGGCTGGATTCATTTCCGGTATCCTTCCGCCGCGCGAAAAACTGTTGAAACAGTTTTTCGACCCCTTCCCATCGCCAGCACCCCACTGAAGTGGGGTGTTAATGAGAGGGCCGCTGAGCGACTCACGCTTTTGCTTTCTAGTGTCTCACAAATCGAATTCATGTCCGATCAGTGTTTTCCTTTCTTAGCGGGCCGCGCATTGTCACGCGCCGCTTCCTCATGATGTGATTCAAAATCAGCAGATCCATTCTTGCTCTCGAATTCTTCAAAGCTCAGCGGCCATTCGGTGTAATCAGGCATCGCCGGGTTCGGATTGCGCACGCGCGCCAGATACGTCGTGCGCGGCTTGGTTGCCAGGAAATCCAGCACCGAATAGTTGCGTTCCTGCGCCTTGAGCTTCGACACGTGACTGTCTGGATCCGCAATGTTGCCAAACACAATCGCTTCCGCTGGACAAGCCTGCTGGCAAGCCGTCTTGATTGTGCCATCGGGAACGATTACGTCGCCCGATGCGCCGGCCTTGACCTTCTGCGCGATCTTCGCACCCTCGATGCGCTGCACGCAGAACGTGCATTTCTCCATGATGCCCCGCATTCGCACGCTGACGTCCGGGTTCTTTAACATGCGGATCAAGTCCCACTCATCCTCCTGCCGCATGCCGTTTCCCTGATCTTTCCACCAGCGCGTCATGTCCCACTCGCCGCCCGTGCGATGCAAGAGCGGACTGGCGTAGAACGGCCCCTTGAGTTCGCTCAACGGACGCTTGTTGTAATCGAGATAGTTGAACCGGCGGACCTTGTACGGGCAGTTGTTCGAACAATAACGCGTGCCGACGCAGCGGTTATAGACCATCACGTTCAAACCCTCGTTGTCATGCACGGTGGCGTTGACCGGGCAGACGCTTTCGCAGGGCGCTGCCTCGCAATGCTGGCAGAGCATCGGCTGGTTCACCGCCTGCACGTCGTCAATCCACTCGTTGAACTGCTGCGTTTCGTCCTTCCGGAACGATTCGCTGTATCGGTGCTTCGATGGATCGGACGAGAAATACCGGTCAATCCGCAGCCAGTGCATCTCGCGACCGCGATTGACCAGATCCTTGCCAACAATCGGAACATTGTTCTCGCTCTGGCAGGCGATCACGCACGAGCCGCAACCGACGCACGCGCTTAAATCAATGGACATGCCCCATTGATGCAATCCTGCTTTCTTCGCTTCGTCAAAGG
>CAZNOE010000814.1:0-3209 GCA_964574525.1 uncultured Bifidobacteriaceae bacterium | reverse complement strand
CCAATCGAGCCGGTTCGGGAAGTGTGCGTTTGAATGCACACTCGCGCTGTGCGCAGAACGCAAGGCGGGCGGAATGCTCATGGCGTCCTGGCCATTACCGGTTCCGCAGCGGAAGTGGAACGACCTTCACCGCTGGCTTTGCGCGATGACGCGGAAATGAATCGGTCAGGAATCCAGGCCCCAGCGCCGTAGGCGCGGAATCTTTGTAGCTCACGCAGCCCGTTTAATCCAAAGCTCCGTTAGGAGCGGCATATTCCCCGATGATGTCGCTCCGACGGAGCTTGTGATTTTTTGTGGGGTGGATGTTCTACAAAGATGTCGCGCCGCTGGCGCTGGAAGGGAGCGCGGGCTTCAGCCCGTTTCAACACGCGATTGACGATGACATTTCGATTTCCTGTGACGCCTCGGATTCGCGGGCGGTGAAGCGGCGTAAACGCCGCGCGCCGGTGGCAGAGCAGATTTTTCAACGCCACCTGTCTCGCCGACTTGTCACGCCGAAATCCGACAAGTCGCGCTGAGCCAGACTTGTCCCGCCGAAATCAAATGAAGGCGGATGAAGGCGGAAGGCGCAGGGAAAAAAACAGAAAAGGCTCTGACATTTGTTGCTGACGCTACCGGCTCGCATCTGTACAACTCACGATACAAATGCGAAACGGCTCCATGCACAAAAACAGTCACGCGCCTACGATTAGATCCGCGCGCTATTCGCATTCGCGACAACAGCCGGAAGAACTTCGCGAAACAGTGGACGCTGTGACCGAAGTGCTGCAGGACTTACCTCCCGCAGATAATGCAGTTGGCGCCGTGGAGAAAATGTTGCGGGCGAATGCAATCTTGCGCAACGTGCCCTGGCCGCCGCCTTTCGATGAAACAATGCATCGCGTCCATGAAGGTGACGCGCGCGATCTTCCCTTCATTCCGGACGAGAGTGTTCATCTGGTTGTAACCTCTCCGCCCTACTGGACGTTGAAAGAATACGAGCCGCACCAAGATCAACTGGGTGCGATTGCCGATTACGAGCTGTTTCTCGCTGAACTGGACAAGGTCTGGCGAGAATGTCTGCGAGTGCTGGCTCCCGGCGGACGGATTTGCTGCGTCGTCGGCGATATCTGTGTGCCGCGCAAACGCAACGGTCGTCATTACGTGATGCCCTTGCACGCGGATATCCAAGTGCGGACCCGCCAGCTCGGCCTCGACTGTTTGACGCCCATTTTGTGGCAGAAGATCGCAAACGGCGTAACCGAGGCGGAGGGCAATGGCGCCGGGTTTTATGGAAAACCGTATCAACCCGGGGCCATCGTGAAGAACGACGTGGAATACATTCTCTTCCTGCGCAAAGGTGGGGAGTATCGTTCGCCTTCGCCCATTCAGCGTGCGCTTTCCATGCTGACAAAAGAAGAAATGCAGAGCTGGATGCGCTCGTCCTGGACCGACATAAAGGGCGAATCAACGCGAAAAGGTCACCCGGCGCCTTACCCGACTGCGTTAGCCGAGCGTTTGATCAAAATGTTTTCGTTCGCCGGTGATACCATTCTCGACCCTTTTGCAGGAACCGGCACAACAGCCACCGCGGCGTTAAACGCGGGGCGCAATAGCATCAGTGTGGAGATCGAGCCCAAATATCTCGCGATGGCTCGTGCTCGTCTTCGGGAAGCGAGTTTGCGCAAACCACAAACGGGCGCGGCCCGAAGCCGCGTGGTTTTGGAATAAATGGCAACAGCATCTGATTTCCATCTGCTCGGCACATTTCAAAGCTTGTTTGAAGGAACGCGATACAAGCATCGGGATTCCAGTCTTGGAGACTTGGTGGCGAGCCAGTTGTATGAGGACCTTGTCACGCTCAACAAATCCGAAAAACTGACTCGCCGTGTCCAAACGCATGAGAGAGTTGTAAATCTCGCTAACAAAGCCATCGGTCGCCCGAGTCGCCGTGGCGACGGGACGTTTGGAGAGTTAGTGCCGACGGCCATCGCAATTACCGAAGCAGGGCTGCTCGTGGCCCGTGGCGAAGTGGCGAACATCGAAATAGGAGCTGAAACAAAGGTCCTGGCCAAAGCCATGATCAAACAAATTGACCGTGTAATTGGCGACCTGATCCGGCAAGTCGAGGAATTCAAAGGAACGGGAGGCAATCCGATTTGCGTCGGGATAGTCGGAGTCAATTGCGCACCGACTTACACCTCGTATGAAGGTGAGCGCGAGTGGCCAACGGACGGCAAGAAACACAAGCATCCAATCCAGGAAGCCGGTGAAGCAGAGCGAAGATTAATCAGTCGGGCCGCAGAGAAGTTCGACGAATTCCAAATTCTTCGCTTTCGTGCCACGAACGTCGCGCCGTTCCCGTTTGAATGGGCAGATTTGGGAAAGACTTCCATGGAATACGGGGCGCTGTTGATTCGCATTTCCCGTGAGTGTGACCGGCGTTTTCCGTAAGCAAGGATCAGAAGGCAGGTTCCTGTAGCTCCGGTATCTCCTGAGCCTTCTGGAATCCGTGCCGGAAGTGTCCGCGAAGTTGAAGGAGCCTGAGACGAAGGAGCGGAAGTTTGAGGAGGTCGTGAAGTCGGCAGAGCAGGCGGCGGTGCTGGTGTTGGTTTACTGAGGTCAACGTGCAGCCGGGCATCTTCCCGGCAGAACTGACTTTCCCGAATCGTTCAGCACGATCTTCCGGCAAGATGCCGGAATGCATTCACGGTGTTTCGCATAGGGATTCATGCTTCAATATCGCCGGTTTCATAACGCCAGCAGCAGCTTCTTGATTTCCTTCAACCGCGCCGCCGCGACCTTGCGCGTAAGGCGGGGAAACTTGCCGCCGAGCGTGATGAAATCGCCGTGGCGCGTGAGCATCAGCTTGTCCTCCTTCACTTCGAGGGTGCTGATGCCATGTTCGCTGGCGAGGATTTTTAGTTCGGCGACTTGCAGGAGCAATTCGACCGGTGGCGGCAACGGGCCAAAGCGGTCGCGCAGTTCCTTCTGCAAACCATCCAATGCCGGCTTGTCCGTCGCTTGGGCAAGTTTTCGGTAAATCTCGATGCGGTGCTGAGGTTCGGGGACGTAAGTGTGAGGGAGCGCGGCGGTGGTGGGGCGCGTCACTCCGTGCGCGCCGTCAGCGGGGTTTGTTTCGATGAAATCCAGCGCCACGCGCACCTCCACGCGTGGCTTGACCTTCTCGCCCTTGAGTGATCCGACACTTTGTTTGAGCAACTGGCAGT
>CAZNOE010000813.1:0-3218 GCA_964574525.1 uncultured Bifidobacteriaceae bacterium | reverse complement strand
CGCCGGCAAGCCGGGCGCACTCCAAACGCTTCGCGACTTCCGAGGCCGTCCGGACGCGCGGAGCGTTTGGAGTGCGTGGAGCTTGCTCCCGCTTTTGCGCATGGGTTCACGGAGAGGAAAAGCGTCTGGCGCTTCGAATCTGGAACGCCCCTCTCCTCGGTCCTCTCCCCACTCCTGCGCCTGCCGCGACGGTGCGCGAGCACGGCGGGTCGTGGGGAGAGGAAGAACAAGCGTGTCCACGAATCTTTGTCGAAACCGCACGGGCCTTCGCGATTGTATTATGGATCGTACTCGTCGCCGCGGGTCCGGGAATTGTTTCGGCGACAGCCGCGGTCGCGAATTCGGTTAAGTTTGGTGCGAAGAAGTACTCCAACCAGCAAAAGATTCTTTTCGAGAAGGATGTTAAGCCTCTATTGACCCACTACTGCTACCCTTGTCACGGTGAGAAGAAGAAAGGTGACTTGGACTTGCGCATCTACAAGGACGAAAAATCCGTGGCCAAGGACCAGGCGGTTTTTGAGAAAGTTTTGAAAAACCTTCAGGCCCACGAAATGCCACCGGAGAGCAAACCTCAACCCACTGCCGCCGAGCGCGAATTGATCACCCGGTGGGTGACCGATCTATTCTTCCCGTGCGATTGTCAGAATCCTGATCCGGGCCGTGTCACCATCCGCCGGCTTAATCGTGTCGAATACAACAATACGATCCGCGATCTCGTCGGCGTCAATTTCCAGCCAGCCGCCGATTTTCCGGAAGACGACACCGGTTACGGTTTCGACAACATTGGCGATGCGCTGTCGCTCTCGCCGGTGTTGTTGGAAAAATATCTGACTGCGGCCGAAAAAATTCTGGATGCGGCCATCGTGACCGGTCCGCGCACGAACGGTCCGGTGCAGCGTTTCGAGGCTGAGAAACTGGAATCCACCGCGCCCGGCGGTCCGTTCGGCGACTACGCGCTCGAGTTGAGCCGCGAGGGAGAGGTCTTCGTCCAGGTTCAATTCCCCGCGCAGGACGAATACATTTTTCGCGCGCGCGCCTTTGGACAACAGGCCGGACCTGAGCCGGCCCGCATGGAGTTTCGCGTTGATGGGAAGGCGCTCAAGGTCTTTGACGTGACGGCAGTGGAATCCGCCCCGGCGATTTACGAGACCCGTCTGACGTTGCCGGCGGGCAAAAAGCGGTTCGCCGCCGCGTACATCAACAATTACGTCAAGCCCGACGATCCCGATCCGAACAACCGGGATCGCAATCTCATCATTGATTACCTCGAAGTCGTCGGTTCGATCACGCCGCCGCCGCCACCTCTCCCGGAAACTCACAAGCGCATTTTTGTCTGTTCGCCTGCGCATACGAACAAGGTCGAGTGCGCCCGAACAATCATCGCCAGTTTCGTGCGGCGCGCTTTTCGGCGGCCAGTGCCCGAGGAGGAAATCGGACGATTGGTGAAGCTTTTCAAATCCGTGGACGTGGACAGCGGGAGTTTTGAAAACAGCATCAAGGTCACGCTGCAAGCCGTGTTGGTGTCGCCGCACTTTTTGTTTCGCGGCGAGCTTCAGCCTGAGCCGGGCAATCCCAAACGCATTCATCCGATAGACGACTTCGCGCTCGCGTCGCGGTTGTCTTACTTCCTCTGGAGTTCGATGCCGGACGACGAACTATTCCGCCAGGCCGAACACGGGACGCTGCGCCGCAACCTCGACTCGCAGGTCAAGCGGATGCTGCGCGATCCCAAAGCCACTGCACTCGTGGAAAACTTCGCCGGCCAGTGGCTGCAACTGCGCAATCTGGACCTGGTCATGCCCGACGCGAAACAGTTTCCGGAATTCGACGAGGATTTGCGCAAGGCGATGCGGAAGGAGACCGAGACGTTTTTTGGATACATTCTGCGCGAGGATCGAAGCATCCTGGAGTTGATTGACGCGGACTATACCTTCGCAAACGAGCGGCTCCGCCGGTTTTATGGAATACCCGGCTTGAGTGACAGTGAATTTCGGCGCGTATCGCTCAAGGGCACACGGCGTGGCGGCCTGTTGACGCAGGCGAGCATCCTCACGATTACCTCAAATCCCACGCGCACTTCGCCTGTCAAACGCGGCAAATGGGTTCTGGAAAATATTCTCGGTACGCCCCCGCCGCCCCCGCCGCCCAATGTGCCGGAATTGAAGGAAGGCAAAGAAGCCGCGCTCAGAGGGATGTTGCGCCAGCGCATGGAGCAGCATCGCGACAATCCGAACTGCGCCTCCTGCCACGCGCGCATGGACCCGATTGGCTTTGGCTTCGAGAACTACGACGGCATCGGCGCGTGGCGTGACAGGGAAGGGGACTTTGCGATTGATGCTTCCGGCAAACTGGTCAGCGGTGAATCGTTCAACGGCGCGGCGGAATTCAAGACGATCCTGCTGAAGAAGAAACGCGCCGAGTTTGTCCACTGTTTGACGGAGAAAATGCTGACCTATGGCTTGGGGCGCGGGTTGGAGTATTACGATGTGTGTGCCGTGGACCAAATCAGCAGGAGCCTGGGCAAAAACAGATACAAACTTTCCACGCTGGTGATGGAAATTACCCGGAGCACACCGTTCCAGATGCGGCGCGGCGAAGAAAAGAAACTGGCGCAGAATTCGCCGTAGGTTTTTCTGTCCGGCAAAACCAGCCGCGCGAATTTCAGCGAGACGGAAAACGATTCTCCCTCTCCTTGGAGGAGAGGGCCGGGGTGAGGTCGAGCGTTTAATCTAAATTCCTCTTCTGCGAATCCATCCGCCACTATTCGGACACGGGATGGAGATGGTTGTGACGCTCGCCCTCATCCTGGCCTTCTCCCCCGGGGAGAAGGAACAGCGTGCGCGTGTCTCTGGTTTTGCGGTATCTGTCCGGCAAATCCAGGCGCGCGAGTTTCGGGGAGATGGAGAGAAGGAAAAGGTGTCAATGGGATTGACAGCTTTTCCGAGTGGGGCGCACGACGCAACCTGAGTTTGAAGCCAGCGGCCTTCGGCAACAGGGGCCACTATTCGTCACGCACCTGTTCCGGCAACTTTTTTGGGTTTGACCGGGGCCGCCACCACCGCTTCTGCATTGACCAGGTTGGAACTTGCGGGCAGGTTCATGGCAAGTGATTGGAAAGCAGAAAACTACGCCTTGCCTCCGCTGGCAAGCCCAAAGCCGAATCGGCAGAAAATCTTTTGCTTAATCCAAAGCACAATAGAATCATGATTCCATAGCCA
>CAZNOE010000812.1:0-3224 GCA_964574525.1 uncultured Bifidobacteriaceae bacterium | reverse complement strand
TAAAGCTGTACGGTTTCTGCTCGGTATCGGTGAAAGCCTTCGAGCGTGAGAATGGGATTTCCTTTGTTTTGACTGGTGCGGATACGGACGTGAGAAAAGCGAGAGAGTTGTTTGCGCACTAGCGGGCGGCGCTCGTCCTTCCGATTGCGCCGGACGATTTCTTCGCCATGAGCGGAGACTAAAACGGACACCCGCGTTGGCAATGGGAAAACTGCGGTCGTCGCCGCAAGTTAATCCCTTTGCCAAAGCACAACGCGAAGCCAAGCCAGAGAAGCAAAGCGAGTTGATTTAGGCCGGGCGATTCCAGCCCTGCTCGCGCGCGGCTAGTGGTGGCCGCGCGCGTTAAACCAGTAGAAGCCCAGCCCGAGGGCGGCGGCGATCAACGGGCCCACGATGACGGCGGTTATCAACGCCTGGAGTTTCCTGCGCTGTTCGTGAGGCTGCGCCCGGGGAAAAAGCAGTTTGCCCAACCAATCCATAGCACGCGAGGATGGCGCGCGTCGTTATGCTCACACACGCCCCATTATTAGAATCTCGGCGAGAACAGGCGGCGTTGATTTAAGCGTTGCTTCTTCGCCGCTCGGATTCGACTCATTGGCTTTTACCAGTCGGCTTTGAGTGTCACTTTGCTCCGGCATCAGGTGTTGCTCATAGATTTAAGCTATCGCGCGCATACGAACAAAGTATTGGGAAGCGTTGACATAAGACGGCACAGTTGGATCGGTGGGAAAGGCGGAGCGCAGACAGTGAGATCGATATGACCACGCAAGACGGCCGACCACATCGGGGGCAGGATCAACGGGGGGGGTGGCGTCGGGGCTGTTTAGACCCTGGCGATCTGGCCAGGTTTCGAAGGAGAGGGTGGCCCGGAAGTTCCTGAACCTGCTGCGTCTGACCGCGGGAATCAATTAATGAACCGAAGCAAAAACTGAAGGCATCATGTCACGCGCTCTTAAATCTTTCGACGACTTGTCCTTGAAAATGGTCGGGATGGACATTAGCGACAGCAGGGACGTTTGGTCGCAGTTCCCGGCCTCGAACCTGCAAGCGAGATCCCCCGCCACGACGACTTCTCTTGAGCAACTCATGGAACGCCACCGCGATCCTCTTGCGGAGACTCATGGATGGCTTCATGGAGGAATAAACGAATGACCGCCAGATGTTACAGGACTGGTGAGCATAATTGAAACTGTAAATCATGAACCGCTGCATAACCGCAGCGGAAAGGTTTATGAATGTATTACTGCAAAACAAAAGCACGTTGAATTACGTAGAGGGCCTTTCTGGTTGGACGGCGAAACACGAGAAAGCGCGCGTGTTTAAAACGGGGCTTGAGGCTCTTTTTTTCTGCTTCAACCGCCACGTCACCAACATGCAGATTCTGGGCGAATTTGCCGACGCGCGAATGAATTTCACTTTTCCGGTGAGTGACCTCCGGGACGACTGATCCCCAGACCCGGCCCGCCACGCTGAGGGCCAGGTCACGAACACCGCAAATGGAAAGAGAATAATACTGTGGATGTTTTCGTAATCATCGCCTTGGTTTGCCTCGCTGCGCTGGCTGGCTCTTGCCCAAAAAGCCTGTGTTAGCGCGTACGACAAGCTCGTACCTGGCCGGCATCTCGAGGCAAGACGGGCGCCAAGCCCAGGCTCGCCCCGCCTTTATAAAATGACCGTCGCCGCCCGAACCGTTGGCGGGCAGGCGCAGCGGCCGGAAACCACACCCGCCAACAAGGAATGAACAATGAATACGTTGACACGTTGGAATCAATTAAGACAACTGGAAGCCCTGCAGCACGGTCTGGGCAGCCTGTTCAGCCGCTCCCCGGCCCAGTGGCCAGAGGGCCAGGAGGAACCCATGGCGGTGGCTGAATGGGCCCCGCTGGTGGACATCAGCGAAGACGACAAGGAATACCGGATCAAGGTCGAGTTGGCGGAAGTTAAGAAAGAGGACGTGAAGGTCACGGCGGAGGAAGGCACGCTGACCATCATGGGCGAACGCAAATTCGAGAACGAGGAGAAAGGCAGAAAGTATCACCGCGTCGAACGCGCCTACGGCAGTTTCGGGCGCAGCTTCTCACTCCCGGATGATGCCAGCCCGGCAAAGGTCAGCGCCGAGTTCAAAGACGGCGTGCTCACCGTGCACCTGGTCAAGGATGAGAGAGCTAAACCACAGCATGTCGAGGTCAAGGTCTCCTGAACCGATATGAAAACCATCCTTCGCTATCTCAGTCTCAACGCCCAGGCGACCTGGCACCGCCAGGTCGAGGAACAACTCAAACACTTGCATGGCCTGACAGCGATCACCGCCGCCGAAGTGGTCCTCGAACACCAGCGCGAAGCCAAACCGGCCTTTCGCGTCCAAGTGCGGCTGGAGGTGCCCGGCCCAGGTACGCACGCCAAGGCGACCCGCCATGCGCGCCAAGTCGCGCGGCTGATTCATGGCCCGGCCCTGCACGCCGAAGCCCGGGACAACACGCTCGAAGCCGCGCTGCTCAAGGCCACACAGGATCTGGAACACCAGGTTCAGGCCCGCCAACTCCGGCGACTGGGACGGGGCAAAAGCAAACTGCAACTCAGCGCCATTTCCGGCCGGTGGACCCATGCTCAGGTCGGCCAAAGGGCTTGAAGGCCCGGCCTGGTCGCTTCATGCCAGCGGGTGGAGACAACCCCGATTCTGCCGAAACTGTGTCCATTCCGGGGCCGGAGATGAACACCGACCGGGTCCTGCTTTGGCGGCAGGATTGCGCCGGGGGTTGGCTTTGTGTAGATAGACCTCATGCCGAGCCGGGAAAAGCTTGTCGAATTCGTCGGGTGGACTCAGAAGCACATCACCGGCGACGAAAAGGGTCAGGCGCAAATCTTCTTGGATCGGCTCTTCCAAGCCTTCGGCCAAGCCGGCTCGTTGGATGTAGGTGGCACTGCCGAATTCCGAATCCGCAAAGCGGATGAAGACGGCGGCGGCACAGCATTCGCTGATTACGTTTGGAAACCCGTCGTGCTGATCGAAATGAAAAAGCGCGGCGAGAATTTGCAGAAGCACTACCGCCAGGCTTTCGATTACTGGACGCGCCTCGTGCCCAACCGCCCGCGCTACGTCGTGCTCTGCAACTTCGACGAGTTCCGCGTTTACGATTTCGACACCGACCTCGATACGCCCAAGGACACGGTCGCGCTGAAAGATTTGCCGGAGCGCTGGGGGCCGCTGGCGTTTCTCGCGCCCG
>CAZNOE010000811.1:0-3225 GCA_964574525.1 uncultured Bifidobacteriaceae bacterium | reverse complement strand
CCAACGCCCGCAACGCGAAGATGGGTCGCTGGTATTTGCGGCAACTGGAAATGGCGGCTGCGCAACCGGACACGACGGTGTTTGCCGCGCCGGGAATTGACGGCGAAACCAAACGTGCCCCGGCAGCGCAAGCCGGGCACGTCGCGCTGGTGATTTACATCAATCCGGAGTTGGAGCAATTGCGGCAACTGGTGGCGGCGGCGCGGGCGCGATTGGCAGAGTTGGAAGCCAGTTTCACGAAAGAGAAATCGCGCGTGGACGTCATGCAGGCGGTGTTGTTCCGGCAATTGCGCGAGCATTATCAGCAGCGCGACCGGCTGCGGCTCATCGTGGATTACCGGCGGAAGTTTCTGGATTCGCTGGTGCGCGGCGGCGAGGAGGAAGCGAAACAGGCGGAGACGCATTACGAGCAGGCCAAAGCGCAAACGGACAAGGATTACGAGGAGACGGCGGCAGCGGTGGCGGAGAAGAAACAACTCACCGCCGACGAGGAGGCGGAACTGTCGCGGCTGTGGAAGAAGCTGGTGAAGTTGTATCACCCCGACCGCTTCGCGCACGAGCCGGACAAGCTGGAGACGTATCACAAGCTGACCGCCGCCATCAACCGGGCGAAGGACGCGGGCGACATCCAGACGTTGCGGGAGATCGCGGAAGACCCGCACGGCTTCATCCTGCGCCAGGGCTGGGCGACGCTGGATTTCAGCGACGAAGCGGAACTGGCGCAGTTGCGGCGGCTGCATGAGACGTTGCAACTGGAAATCATCGCGGTGCTCGAATCGCTGAATCGCCTGCGGGAGAGTCCTGATTACGAGCTTTGCCAGTTGAGCGAAAAGAAACCCGGCTTGCTGGATGAACTGGCGGCGGAAAGGAAGAAGCTGCTGGAAAAGGAGAGTGGGGAGTTGCAGCAACAAGCGGACAAGTTGGCGGAGGAAATCAGGGAGTTGTCGGGGCAAATGCCAATAGGTATCAGCTAACGGCTGCGCATTTTTGAAACAAATCGAGCTTGCCAGGGGTATTCTTTGACGGTATCGGCTGAAACGGTCCGGGCATTCCCGGCTTGATCATTCCTCATTCAGATATGAAAACAAAGATTACCAATAATGGAAGCTGTCTCCTGGCTGGCCTGCTTATACTGGCTCAAACCAGCTTGGGAGCGACGAAGCATGACCAGAACATCGAAAAATCATTCGCGGCAACACCCGGAGGCAAACTGGTCATTGATGCGGACCGGGGGTCCATTGAAGTCACCACCGATGGAGCAGACAAAGTTCAGGTGCGCGTGTTCCGGCGGGTGAATGGCGGGAGCAAAGCCGACGCGGACGCCCTGTTCGCCAATCACGAAGTGACCTTCGATCAGCAGGGCAACATGATCGCGGTCACCGCCAGGAACAAGAAGCAACAGCTTTGGTCGCTGGGCAACCGGCACGGATTGGAAGTGCGCTACGAGGTAAGCTTGCCGAAGAAATTTGACACGGAGTTGAAAACGTCTGGCGGCAACATTCAAGTGGGCGACCTGGAAGGTTATGCCATCGCCCGCACGTCGAGCGGTTCGATCAAGCTGGGCAGGATTACTGGCCGCATTGAGGCGGCTGATTCGGGTGGCAGTATCGCCGTCGAGGAGGCCGGAAGCGATCTTGTGGCGCGGACCTCCAGCGGAACGATAAGCGTGCAGAAAGGCAGGGGAAAAATTGAGGCTTCGAATTCCGGGGGCAGCATTCAGGTCATTGAGGCACAAGGCGATGTGACGGCCAAAACCTCTAGTGGGACGATCAACCTTGGCAACGTCGGCGGCGCGGTGGAAGCGTCCAATTCCGGCGGCAACGTCCGGATTGATTCAGCTGGTGGCAATGTGACGGCGCAAACTTCGAGCGGTTCGATTCAAGTCGGAACGGTCAAAGGCAAAACTCTGAGCGCGAAGAACTCGGGCGGCGACATCCAGATTGGGGCCACCGATGGCAGCGTAAAAGCTGAAACCAGTAGCGGAAGCATCAAGATCAAAACCGCCGGCGGCAATCTGGACATCAGGAATTCGGGTGGCGGCATCGAGATCGGGGAAGCCGGCGGCAGCGTGATGGCCCAGACGAGCAGCGGCAACATTAGAATCAAGAGCGTCAAAGGCAATGTTGACGCCAGGAACTCGGGCGGAAGCATCGCCGTGGAGGAGGCCGGGGGCGACAGTTTGCTTCGCACGTCCAGCGGCTCCATCGTCGTCGCGCTGGCCAAAGGAAAAGTGGCAGCAAAGAATTCGGGCGGCAAGATCGAGGTCAGCGACGCCCGGGACATCGTGCAGGCGGAGACTTCGAGCGGCGGAATCACGGTGAATTTCTCGACGGCGCCAAAGGCGGATTGCCGGCTGCAAGTTTCGGGCGGCGGCGTCACCGTCGGTCTGCCGCGCTCGGCGGGATTCAATCTCGATGCCCACAGCAGCGGCGGAAAGATTGTCACCGAAACGCCGGTCACCGTGGCCGTGCAGGGCGAGCAGAAACAGGGCGTGTTGCAGGGCAAGATCAACGGAGGCGGTCCAGCTTTGATGTTACGCAGCAGTTCAGGGGACATTCGGCTGAGGGAATCGGCCTTGACCGTGGCCGTGGAAGGAAAGAGCCGCTGATTGACGAATGGCGACGATCTGAGGCAGATGGGTGAACCGATCCAACTGCCGATTGACGGTGTGCTGGACCTGCACACGTTTCAGCCGCGCGAGATCAAGGATCTCGTTCCCGACTACATGGCAGAGTGTCAGAAGCGCGGCCTCTTCCGCGTGCGCATCATTCACGGCAAAGGAATCGGCAACCTGCGGCGCACGGTACACTCAATCCTCGGGAAGCATCCGGATGTGGTTTCCTATGCCTTGGCGAGCGAACACTTTGGTGGCTGGGGTGCGACGATTGTGCATCTGCATCCAGCGAAACCGGCGGAGTAAAATCGCGTTTGCCATCCGGTGTGGGCGTCCTCCAAAGTGCTGCTATGCGCTACGCTAAATGCCCCGCCTTCGTCGCCTGCCTGATCATCACCACGGCGCTGGGTCAGACGAATACCAATCCCATCACCCGCGAAGCTGTCATCGGCGCGGAGAAACTCATCGGCCTCGATTTTTCGGAGGCAAAAATGGATCTGGCGTTGCCGGGCTTGAAGGAACAGTTGGACAACTTCGAAGCCATGCGGCGCTTCCCGCTTTCCAACAGCGTGCCGCCTGCGCTCCAGTTCAACCCGCTCCCTGTGGGCTTC
>CAZNOE010000810.1:0-3227 GCA_964574525.1 uncultured Bifidobacteriaceae bacterium | reverse complement strand
GGCTTCACCATTTCCAATCCCTCGGTCGAAGTCGTGGACCTCGGCACGGAGTTCACGATGATTGGCTACGAGAGCGGCGTGGCGGAAGTGCTCGTGCTCAAAGGCGCGGTTGAAGCCACCTCACGCGAAACCGCGGCGGAACAGACCATCGTGCTCCGCGAAAGGGAATCGCGCCGTTTTACGCCAGACGGCGTTTCGGTGGTGCGCGACAGCGCGCAGAAATTCGCCCACTTCAATCAAGCGCCCGCGCTGGATCGTTTCGTGCCCGCGACTGAATACGTGCATTGGTCTTTCGATGAAGCCGGCGGCAACGTGCTCCGGGCTGATGCGGGTGGCACGATGCTCGACGCCTTCGATGCCCGCGTAAAGGCGGATTCACAGAGCGAGGTCACGGCGACGCGCACCGAGGGACATCGGCAACGCGCACTGCAATTCGACGGCCATTGTTTTGCAAAGGCCGCATTTCCGGGAATCTCCGGTTGTTCACCGCACACGGTGGTGTTTTGGATCAAAGTGCCGGAAGACGCACCGCTCTCCGACGCCTACGCCATCGTCGCGTGGAACACGAGTTGCAAGAAACTGAATCAGCATCCGGTCCACATCAATTGGAACCGCAATCCCGTCGAAGGAACGGTGGGCGTGTTGCGAACGGACTATGGCGGCGGGTTCGCTTTGGGCGCGACGCCGTTGCGCGATGGCCGCTGGCATCACGTCGCCGTGGTGTTCGCGCCGGGAGAGGATGACAAATCTTCCGTGGAGGTGAAACAATACGTGGATGGCCGCCTTGAGGGTGAAGGCAATCCCTCGCCGCGGGGCGCGCGCAAACCTCATGTTCTCGGCGAGGGCGACGAGTCGGCGATGCAAACAAACGTGGTGTGGTTTGGACGCCGCCTGGGCCACGAACGCCAGCGCAAGGATCGTTTTCGCGGTGAGATTGACGAACTGTTCATCGCCGACCGCGCGCTGGGGCCGAGGGAGATCGTGCAGTTGATGAAGGATAATCAACCGCCCGCCCAGTTGGCGGCAGCAGCGAAATAACCGCTGTCCAGCTTGCGACGACGCGATTGATCAAACAAACGGACGCTTCGTGAAATTTTCACTCACCATCCTGTTGAGCCTTACTGTGCCGCTGTTGGCGTCGGAGTCGCCGCAGCGACCGCGCATCGTTGGCATATCGCACGTTGCTCTGTTCGTGCAGGATGTGGCGAAGTCGCGCGCGTTCTACAAGGATTTTTTGGGATTCGCCGAGCCGTATTCGTTGACGAACAAGGACGGCACGCTGCGCCTGACGTGGATCAAGGTGAATGACCGGCAGAGCATCGAGTTATTTCCGGAAAAAGAAGCCGGCAGCGACCGGCTCAACCACATCGCCCTCGAAACCGCCGACGCCGACGCGCTGCGCCATTATCTCGCCGCTCGTGGACTCGCCGTGCCGACCAACACGCCCGTCGGAAAAATCGGCAACGCGAATTACATGGTGAAAGACCCCGACGGTCACGACGTGGAACTGGTGCAGTATCTTCCCGACGGCTGGACGCGGCGCGAACAGGAAAAATTCCTACCTGACACCCGCGTCTCCGCCCGCATCGCGCACATCGGCATTTTGGTTGGCGACGTGGACGCGGCGCTGAAATTCTACGTCGGCGTTCTCGGCGGCACCGAGACGTGGCGCGGCAGCAAGGACTCGAAACGGTTGAGTTGGGTCAACGTCAAGGTGCCGGACGGCGACGATTATGTGGAGTTCATGTTGTATGCGGAGCTTCCGCCGCCGGACCAGCGCGGCAAGCATCATCATCTTTCCCTCGAAGTGCCGGACATTGAAAAGGCCAAAGCCACGCTGGCGATGCGCGCGGCGAAGGTCAACTACTCCCGTCCGCTCGAAATTCAAACCGGCGTCAATCGCAAGCGGCAGTTGAATTTGTGGGACCCCGACGGCACGCGCGTCGAACTCATGGAGCCGCGAACGGTGGACGGAGTTGCGACGCCCTCCTCGACTGCGCCGCCGCCCGAGGTCACAAAAACCATTTCACGATCCACCCCGACGTCCGACCCATGACTCGACACCCCCAACATCCAGTTAGATCGCCCTGCTTCAGCGCGGCGGCGTTCACCTTGATCGAACTGCTCGTGGTAATCGCCATCATCGCGATTCTTGCCGCGATGCTCCTGCCCGCGCTGTCCAAGGCAAAATCCCGCGCGCAGACGACCCAATGCCTGAACAACGCGCGTCAGCTTGGCCTCGCAACGATGTTGTATGCGGGAGATTTCAACGATTGTTATCCCTACGGCGTCAACGTCAGCACCGCGAATCCCTCCACGTGGACAAACGAAACCGCGTGGCACATCGCTTTGCTGCATTACGTGGGGGCCAAGGTGCAGGGATCGCCAAAAATTCTTGCCTGTCCGGCGGAGTTGGTCAATGTGACGTTCCCGATGGGCAACAACATCCAGTTCCAGGCGAGCTATCGCGCCAACGAACATCTCTTTCGCCATACCACCAGTTACACCTCCCCGCTGAAGACCACCCAAGTCCCGTCCCCGGTCATGACGCTCGCGGTGTTCGAGAAACCGTACGAAAGTTTTCAATTCTCGATGGATGCGAGCGAACTTCAAAGAATCCGCAGCGGCTGGAACGCGACCGGCGGCACGCTCGGCTACAAAACTTGCGGCATGGTCCGGCACAGCGGCAGCGGCATCGCCTTCGCGGCCGACGGTCACAGCACCACGCTCAAGATGCCGCCCTATCAAGTCGGCGCGCCCGCTCCGGCTTCTCTCGGCGAGATCGGCGATGCGCGTAGCACCTCCGGTCTTTGGCCTCCCGGCGCGTCCGTCAAGCTCTACGCGCGCGAGCTAAATACGCAGAACGGATTTTGACCGGGGCGTCCAGGCCGACTGGCTTTCCGACGTGCGCGACCAAACGGATGATTCCGTGAGGTGGACTTCACCGCCAAGCGGGTTGAGTTTGGCGGCCGATCGCCCGGGACTGCGCGTTGAGGAGTGGTGGCTGGGGGGGCGGAATTGAACCACCGACACAAGGTTCTCAGTACTTCGGTCTTTCGTTTTCTGATTCATCGCCCTCGCCGAGGTGCGCTGCGCCGCCAGATCGAGTCGAACCGCTACTTCCCCCTGAACACATCCATTTTCTTAGGCGCTGGCCGGTAGAGACATAGGTATGGCTGCTGCGGGAATGGAACGTGCTAGTTCATGCCGACATGACATTAGAACTT
>CAZNOE010000809.1:0-3236 GCA_964574525.1 uncultured Bifidobacteriaceae bacterium | reverse complement strand
CCTGCCGGGACCCGCGCCATTCCACCTTCGCCGGCTCAGGCAATCCCTGGGCCCGAAGCGAGGTGCGAAAGTGCATTTTGGCCACTTTGGGGAGCAACTCCACCCCATGCTTCGCCAGGAATTTTTTGGCGGCAGCATCCACCGCGCTGCTCGCGCCCTTGGGTAATTCCATCGCATACGTCTTCTCCAATCCTGCCAGGCGCTTGACAAATTCATCACGTGCCAGAATCGAAGCCGCCGCTACGGCCAAATCTTCTTCCGCCCGGTGCTTCTGCACCAGTTCGATTTGCCGGCCCAGCGACATCATCGCTTTTTCAACCACGTTTTTGCTCGAAGCGAATTGGTCGCTGATCGCCCGTGCCGGGGGCGGGTCCATGCGATGCTTCTGACCCATCAGATTCTCAATCACGCGCGCGTGTCCCCAAGCGAGCACGGCGTTCACGCTCTTCATCTTCGCGTGAAGCCGATTGTAGGCTTCGTTGCCAATCGGCACGACGGTGGTGATGCAGCCCGGCGTCTGTCGAATCAGTTTGGCCAGGTCGCCAATTCGTTTATCGCTGGAAATATTTTTTGAATCGCGGATGCCGGCGTCCTTCCACGCCTTGACCACTGACTCGTTGATGTAAACACCGGCCACGCAGAGCGGCCCGAAGAAATCGCCCTTGCCGCTTTCGTCCACACCGATGCGCGGCAGCAACAGGTCTGGATTCAACTCCGCTTCATATCCCAACCGCGCTTGTTTCAGGATTTCCGGCTCCAGCACAAACTCAACGAACTCCTGCGTCCCCTTCCCTTGCACCACCAGTTTGCCGCTCTCGTAAAAAACCACGTTCGTCTTTTCCTTCTCAGCCGCGAATCGCGCGTACGGGACTTCGCGAAATTGGCAGTGCCGCGCTTCCAGCCATGATTTAAGCGTCGCGGCCTGCTCGTCGGTCAATTTGCACGTGTAGGATGTGAGCGGTGTCACAAAGTTGGCGGAGCGTAGGCGGTTGTCCTAATCTCCGCAAGCCGATGCGCCGGAACTCGAAACTGAAAACTGAAAACGCGAAATTGCAACGTCTGGTTCTGTCGTTGCTGGAGTGGTTTTCCCAAAACGCCCGCGATCTCCCCTGGCGCCAGACGCGCGATCCCTACGCCATCTGGGTTTCCGAAATCATGCTCCAGCAAACACAGGTCAAGACTGTGATCCCATATTGGGACCGCTGGATGCGCGAGCTGCCGACCATCCAATCCGCCGCCAGAGCTTCGTCCGCAAAGCTCCATAAACTCTGGGAAGGGCTCGGCTACTACACCCGTGTTCGCAATCTGCAGCGTGCCGCGAAACAAATCATCGGACAGCACAGCGGGAAGTGTCCTAAAGATTTCAATGACATCCTAGCGCTCCCCGGCATCGGTCGCTACACCGCCGGCGCAATTGCTAGTATCGCCTTCAATCAACCGCGCCCGATTCTCGACGGCAACGTCATCCGTGTTCTCACGCGACTATTCGGCATCCACGACAATCCGCGTCAAAAGAAAACTAACGCGAAACTCTGGGAACTTGCCAATGCGCTGGTCGGTTACGCCGCGAGAACGGGCGAATGTTCGCCCCTCAACCAGTCGCTGATGGAACTCGGCGCTCTTGTCTGCACACCCCGTCAACCGCAGTGCGACGCCTGCCCGGTCAATCAACATTGCATTGCGCGTCTCCGCGGCTGGCAGGAAAAGCTCCCCAACCTCGGCAAGCGCGCGAAGACGACCGCGCGCCGTTTCATCGCGTTTGTTGTCGAACGAAATGGCCGTTTGCTCGTCCGCCAACGCCCCGCAGGAATCCTGAACAGCCACCTGTGGGAGTTCCCCAATCTCGAAGCGCCCGACAGCATGACGCCGCGCGCGCTTGCCCGAACATTTTTCGGTCGAGCACCCAAGAAACTCGAGCCGCTCGCGGCCATCAGACATTCCATTACCCGCTACCGCATCACGCTGGAAGCCTATCGCGCCGAACTCACGAACTCGCACGCCAAGCCCGACGGCCAATGGCTCACTCGCCAGCAACTTCAGAAACTCGCCTTCACCAGCGCCCACAAACAAATCCTCGCCCACCTCGGACCGCCGATCTCCCAATCGGCTCCATGACATTCCCAACAGGCATCGTCCGCTTCGAGACGGACAGGAATTCGGCTCTCCGTCGCGACGCTCACTCACCCACTTTTCCCTCCGTCCCCTTTCTCCTTTTCTCCCCCGCCCACCTTCCTATCATTCCCGCCGATGATTTATTTCGATCACAACGCCACCGCACCCGTGATCCGCGAAGCTCGCGAAGCCTGGCTTGAGGCAACTGAGAAACTTCCGGGCAACGCCTCCAGCCCGCACGCGTTCGGCGCGGCAGCCAGCAAGGCCATGACCGACGCGAGAGAGAAGCTCGCGCACTGTCTCGGCTGCCATCCCACCGACATCATTTGGACCAGCGGCGCGACAGAAGCCAACAACATGCTCATGCACCATTTCGCGCAAGCGCTCGATCCAGCGAAGCGGGACGAAGTCTGGATCAGCGCCATCGAACATCCCTGCGTCCACGATTCGACTAAACATTACTTCGGCAAGCGTGCGAAAATGATTCCCGTCACCCACGACGGTGTGGTGGACATGGAATGGCTCACCGCCGAAATGGCCGACATACGCCCCGGCCTGGTCGCCGTCATGGCCGCGAACAACGAGACCGGCGTCATTCAGCCTTGGCGCGAAATCCTCGCCATCTGCCAGGCCTACGAAGTCCCGTTCTTCACCGACGCCGTCCAATGGCTTGGCAAGATGCCCGCCAAGGGCCTCGGCGATTGCGATTACATTAGCGGCGCGGCACATAAGTTCGGAGGTCCGCGCGGCGTGGGTTTTTTGAAGACGCCGCACAAGAGCCGCGTCAATTCGCTCCTCTACGGTGGCAAACAGGAGCGCGGCCAGCGCGCCGGAACGGAAAACGTTCCCATCATCCTCGCCATGGTCGCCGCGCTGGAAGTCCGCGAAAAGCAACTTGCCAACGGCGACCACGAAACTCGTGCCGTGTGGAAGGAAAAATTTGAAAGGCTGCTCGTCCGCCAGGTACCCGGCTCAACCGTCGTCGGCGCGAGCGTGCCGCGCTTGTGGAACACCGTCTCCGCGCTCATGCCCGAAGGCGGCCAGCAACGCTGGGTGACGCGCCTCGACAAAGCCGGCTTTGCCGTGAGCACCGGCTCCGCCTGCACCACCGGCAAGGAAGAACC
>CAZNOE010000808.1:0-3240 GCA_964574525.1 uncultured Bifidobacteriaceae bacterium | reverse complement strand
ACCCCTCCCAGGAGGGGAACAATCCATCGTGCGCCGCTCCCCTCCTGGGAGGGGTTAGGGGTGGGTTCATGGCCACCGTGGGAAATGAAATACTGCTCGCGGCTGCGGCTGGAGTGGGCTTTGTCGTGACGTTTGTTCCAGTTCAATGGTTCTTCGCAAGATTCCTTTTGGCGCCCGCCGCGGACAACTGGTTCTTCGCAGGTGGCGGACGCCATTGGCCATTCTTCCTTAAGATTGACCAGGCTCGGGTAATGTTTTGGGGCGTGAAGCAGTACCCGTTGACGTGGCAGGCGGCACTGCTCGCGTTGGTGTTCGCAATGGCTTCAGCGTGGATCGGACTGCGAGTGGGAGCATGGTTGGTCAAATTGCGCCGATGAAAAAAGTTTTTCCTGCATTTGCGCTTTTGTTGATGGTCACATCCGTCGCGTTTGCGCACGTGGGGAGTCCGAATGTTTTCTTTGAAGGTCCCGCAGGCGCGTACTCGGTTTATGCGGTCGTTCGACCGCCAGCGGCTTTGCCGGGCGCGGCGCAAGTCAGCGTGCGCGTGCAGGAGGCGGACATTCGCTCGGTGTCGCTGCTGCCGGTGATCTGGCAGGCAGGCCGTAAAGGCTCGCCGCAAGCGGTCACGGCGCAGCGCGTGCCGGGCGAGACAAATCTCTGGAGTGCGGAAGTGTGGTTTCTGCGACCGGGTTCGTACACGGTGCAAGTGAGCGTTGACGGGTCACGAGGCGCAGGCGAGGCAACCGTCCCGGTCAATGCCGTTGGGATGGAGAGCCAGCAGATGAAATCTGGATTGCGCGCGACGCTCTCGCTGCTTGGACTGCTCCTGATCGTGAGTGCCGGGTTCATCGTCGGTGCCGTGACGCGCGACGGAGGTCTCAAACCAGGGACCAAGCCCGCAGTTCGCCAACGCGTAAACGCACGATGGGCGTCAGGAACGGCTGCGCTGCTGCTGGTTGCGGGGGTGGCGGCGGGCGCGGTTCGCTGGCGCAACATGGATTTGGCGTATCGTTCTCAAGGGATTCAGAAACCCGAGCCGATGGCAGCGGCAGTGCGAACCGTGACTGATCGAGTCATCCTTGAGTTGCGGCAATTTGAGCAATCAGCATCGCTGCCGTCGTGGGCCGCATTGGTGCCCGATCACGGCAAGCTGATGCATCTGTTTCTGGTCCGAGAGCCGGCGTTGGACGTTTTTGCACACCTGCATCCGGTTCGCACGAACGCGCATACCTTCGTGCTCGATGCACCAGCCCTGCCCGCCGGCGGCTATCAACTTTACGGCGATGTCACTTTCGAGAATGGCATCAGCCAGACTTTGGTCGCGCGCGTGGCGTTGCCGGAAATGGTCGGCGCGACTCTCTCGCCGCCGCCGTTGGCCACAAACCTCGCGGGTGAAGTGATCTGCGGTTTCCCGTCCCCATCAACGACGAGTGGCGGACCGGGCATCCGCGACATGGACGACTCCTGGCATGTCGGCCAAGCGGCGCCGAGCGGTTTTGCGAACCGCGCAACGGTGAAACACCCGCGCGGCGGACTCGTCAGCCGTCTCATGGGCGGGCACACGCTGCTTTTTGAAAACGCGGGAGCGGTTATGTCAGGCCGCGAAACCTCATTGCGCTTTGCGGCATTCACGCCGGACGGCAGCGAGGCGGCGCTGCAACCCTACATGGGGATGCTCGGCCACGCGGCGGTGCGGCGGTCTGACGGTTCGGTTTTCGCGCACTTGCACCCGTTGGGCAGTTTCTCAATGGCGTCGCAGGAAGTGTTTCGCCAACGCGATGGTGCCATTGGCATTGCCAACGAACGGACGATGGCGTTGTTGTCATTTGAAAAATCTCCAACAAATCGGGTTTCGTTTCCTTATCAGTTTCCGAAAGCCGGGCTGTATCGGGTGTGGGTTCAAGTCCGCATCGCTGGCCGGGTTTTTACTGGAGTTTTTGACGTTGAGATCAAGGCCGGTGCGTAGGTTTATTCCGGCAAGCCAGACGCTCGCCGGGACCATCGCAAGCCGGAGGCTTGCGCCACTATCGGGCAAGGCAAATATTCCCCTTGCGAACGGAATGAATCGGAGGATTATTGCACCCATAACCGTATTGGCGCGAGCCAGGCCATTTTGATGTGCGGTCTGAAAGAAAGAATATGAACATCATGTCCACATCTTCCTCGAGTACTGTCGTCCGTTCTCAGCCAAAACTTGCACGACTGCCGCGAATTTGGCCAACGATTGCATGCGCAGTTCTGGCGATTGTCCTCTCGGTGGCCTCCGCCCGTGCAGGGTTTCACCTTTGGGACGTCACTGAAGTGTATTCGAGCGCCGATGGTGCGGTTCAATTCATCGAATTAACTGCCTTGAGCGGCGGCCAGCAGAATTTCGGCTGTTGCAGCCCGACCATCCGCTCGACGAATTCCTTGGGCGTTAACACGTTCACCTTTCTCACCAACTTGCCCGGCGACACCGCCAGCCGCACCTGCATCCTCGGCACGTCAAACCTCGCTTCATTTCCCGGTGGCGTCACGCCCAATTTTATTATTCCGCCGAATTTCATCCGGCGGCCAGTGGGGGGAGGTGGCGCGGCAGTAATTTTCGATGCGCTACCGGCCACGGCGGCCTACACCACTCTTCCGACAGATGGTGAGTCGGCGTTGCTGCGCTCAGGCGGCAGTATGATCGTCGTGCCCACGAACTCGCCGCGGAACTTCCAGTTACAATCGAACAGCATCGTTCCGGTGAAACTCCTGTCCGCCACGCGGACCGATCCCAATTTCGTCCTGGCCTTTCGCACGGCTACCGGCGTGAATGGAGCTGCCGGGCCGAACTATGCGGTGGAAACCAGCGCCGCCGCCAGCCCGGCGGCCTGGACCACAGTCTCCAACGTCGCCGGGAACGGCACGCTGAAGGTGGTCGCGCTGCCGATTGTTCCAGGTTCGAACCAATTCTTCCGCTTGCGCGTGCCTTGAAGCAATGCGTGCTCATTGTCTGCGATGGCGCGACTTGTTGCGTTGCCAGCCAAACATGAGCGCCATGAACCGATGGTTCTTTGGCGGATTGGTATTCGTCGCGGCCGTTGACGCCCGCGGAGCAGCCGTCATCGAAGGCACCGTGGCGCTGCCCAAGTCGCGGGCCGAGGCCGTCACGCCGAGCCGATACGAAAACAAAACTCCCGAGGCCGTCGCCGAGCAGGTCACGCTGAAGTTTTGAGGTTCGCGATTGTCATGGCCCAACATGAAACCAAAACTCCT
>CAZNOE010000807.1:0-3240 GCA_964574525.1 uncultured Bifidobacteriaceae bacterium | reverse complement strand
TACTGTGCCGTCGGGCAATGGTTGCAGGTGAAGATGATCACCAGCACTTTGGCCTTTGCGAAATCCTTCAGCGACCAATTTCGTCCGTCCACGCCCGGCAGGTTGAAATCCGGCGCCGTTGCGCCGGGCGACAACGAGGCAAAACTCTCCGCTGCCAGGGAACGGCTCAGAGCCAGCGCCACCGCAACCGATGCGACTAGTGAACGGTTCATGCGGGCTATTCTATGCCTGCCGCTGCCCCCGGCAAGGACGACTTGCCGATTGAGAATCAGGAGAGGTTTACCCGTCCGGACGAATCTGATACACCGAATCGCAATGAAGGTCCTCTTTATCGGCGGCACTGGAATCATCAGCACAGCCTGCGCGCAATTGGCGATGTCGCGCGGCTTCCAGCTCACCGTACTTAATCGTGGTCAGCGGAATTCATTGCCAGGGCCGCGCCAGATTACGGCGGACATCAACGACGCGCGCGCCGCCGCGGCGGCAACCGGCGATCAACGCTGGGATGCCGTCGTGGATTTCATTTGTTACGCGCCGGCGGAAATCGAGCAACGCCTCGCGCTCTTCCGGGGCCGAACGGCGCAATACATTTTCATCAGCTCGGCCAGCGTTTATCAGAAACCTCTGGCGCATTATCTCGTCACCGAGTCCACACCGCTGGCGAATCCGTTCTGGGAATACTCGCGGAACAAGATCGCGTGCGAGGAACGATTGCAGCGCGCCCTGCGCGAGGAGGCGTTCCCCATGACGATCGTGCGCCCGTCATTCACCTACGGCGACACCGCCGTGCCGCTGGCGTTGAACAGTTGGCCGAAGAGTTTCACCGCGGTGGACCGGATGCGGCGCGGAAAGCCCGTCATCATCCCAGGCGACGGACTGACGCTCTGGACCATGACGCATAACAGCGATTTCGCCAAAGCGTTGATCGGATTGCTCGGCCATCAGGGCGCCATCGGTCACGCCTTTCACATCACGTCCGATGAGGTACTGACGTGGAACCAAATCTACGACGCCGTGACCGGGGCGGCGGGTGTCGCCAGCCCGCGATTTGTCCACATCGCTTCCGATTTCATCAGCGCGTGCCTTCCGCAAACCACCGAGGGTTTGCTGGGCGACAAGTCCAACTGCGCCGTGTTCGACAACGCGAAGATCAAACGCTTCGTGCCGGACTTTGTTGCCACGACACGTTTTCGTGATGGCATCAAGCGCACCATCGCGTGGTTCGACGGCGACCCGGCACGCCAGCAAATTGACAACGAGGCCAACGCGGCGTGGGATCGGCTGATCGCCACGTACGAACGCGGGTTGGAAGCGGCCCGACGGGAGTTTGGGTTCGGCAATTGACAAAGGTCGTCTCAAGCAAGTTCAGGTTTCGACGACCGCGGAAAGCCCCTTGACCGACAACAGCCTCGTCCGGACACTCGGCCCGTGAACCCTGTCAATGCCAGTGCCGTAAAGCTCAAAGGGCTCTTGCTGATCAGCATGGTGGCCATCGCCGGATTGGACGCCTCAGCCGCCACCCCAAGCCGCGCGGCCAAGCCCAACATCATTTTCATCCTCGCGGACGATCTTGGTTATGGCGACGTCAAGTGCTTCAACCCTGAAGGAAAGATTCCCACGCCGAACATGGATCGGCTCGCGTCCGAAGGCATGAAGTTCACGGATGCGCATTCGAGTTCCGCCGTGTGCACACCCACGCGCTACAGCATTCTGACCGGCCGTTACAACTGGCGCTCACGCCTGAAAAGCGGTGTCTTGCAAGGCTTCTCATCGCGGCTGATTGAACCGGACCGACTGACCGTCCCCGCGTTTCTCCGGCAACAAGGCTACGCCACGGCTTGCATCGGGAAATGGCATCTGGGCATGGACTGGCCGCTCAGAGACGGAGGCGTCGCCAGGGGTTACAACGACGGGACGAACGTGGATTATTCCAAGCCGATCCAAAATGGTCCGAACGCGGTCGGCTTCGATTATTACTTCGGCATCAGCGCGTCGCTCGACATGCCGCCGTTCGTGTTCATCGAGAACGATCACGTCACGGAAGTGCCGACGGTCGAGAAGAAATGGGTTCGCGCCGGCCCAGCCGCCGAAAGCTTTGACGCAGAGAATGTGCTTCCAACCCTCACCACCAAGGTCGTTGAGTACCTCGCCCAACATGCCGCCGCCGCGAAACAGGGGAAGCCATTTTTTCTGTATCTCCCCTTGAGCTCACCGCACGCACCAATTCTTCCCACGAAAGACTGGCGTGGCAAAAGCGGGTTGAACGCCTATGCCGATTTCGTGATGCAAACCGATGCCAGCGTCGGCCGTGTGCTCGCGGAACTCGATAAACAGGGGATCGCCGACAGCACCCTGGTGATCATGACCAGCGACAACGGCTGCTCGCCCGTGGCAAAAATCCCCGAGCTGCTGGCCAAGGGCCACAATCCCAGTTACCACTTCCGCGGTTACAAAGCGGACATCTTCGATGGCGGCCACCGAATCCCGCTCATCGTGCGCTGGCCCGACCGCATCAAAGCAGGAACGTCCAGCGACCAGGCGATCTGTCTCGTGGACTTCTTTCGCACCTGTGCCGACATCCTCGCCATCCAACTCCCCGACACCGCCGCCGAGGACAGCGTCAGCCTTCTGCCTGTGCTGGAAGGCCGGGCCAAAAAGCCGTTGCACCCGGTGATCGTGCATCATTCCATCAACGGCTCATTCTCCATCCGCGAGGGAAAATGGAAACTCGAACTCTGCTCCGACTCGGGCGGTTGGAGCGATCCTCGTCCGGGCAGTCCGGCGGCGAAATCATTGCCGGCGGTCCAGCTCTATGATCTGTCGCGCGATATGGGCGAAGAGGAAAACGTTCAAACCAGACATCCCGAGGTCGTGCGCCGCCTGACCGCGTTGCTGGAGAAATGCGTCGCCGACGGGCGCAGCACGCCCGGAACGCCGCGACCCAACACCGGCAAAGTGGAAATCCGCGGCCGGGGAAACCAATCTGCGGGCGACTGAGTGCCGCCGAACCGGAACAGCGCCTGGCTTCAACTTGCTTTGGCGTGCGGAATTGGAAGCTTACTCAACAGCGTACCAGTGGTGAACGGATCGATTCTGGCCAAATCATCGTATTTGCCGCCTTCAGCCTTCAGGCCGCACGTAAAAAAAGCTCGTCTTGAGGTGGGGAATCAGGTAGCAATAGGTTTGAAACCCAGATGCCTCCGTCAGTTTTGTGAGGCGTCCGTTGAGGTGGAGGAAATC
>CAZNOE010000806.1:0-3242 GCA_964574525.1 uncultured Bifidobacteriaceae bacterium | reverse complement strand
GCCGCACAGCTCGCGCTGGGAGCCAGCCATTCGGGCCTTCGAGGCCGCTGACAAAACCAACCCGCCGCCGCACAACGCCGTGGAATTCATCGGCAGCTCAAGCATCCGGCTCTGGACAAATGCGCCGTCACTTCTGCCCGGCCACAACATTTTCAACCGCGGCTTCGGCGGGTCGCACCTGGCCGACTCGGTCGCGTTCGTGGACCGCATCGTGATACCTTACCAACCGAAGCTGGTCGTGCTTTACGCCGGCGACAACGATATCTCGGCGGGCAAATCGCCCGGGGAGGTTTTCGCGGATTTCAAAGAGTTCGTGCGCAAAGTCCACGCCGCGCTGCCCCGGACGCGCATCGCATTCATTTCCATCAAGCCCTGTCCGGCGCGCGAGAAATATCTGGATGAAGTCAAAGCAGCGAACCGGCTGATCAAGGAATACATCGCCAGTGACGCGAGGCTGACTTACATTGACGTGTTCACGCCATCGCTGACCGCGGACGGTAAACCACGTGCGGAGTTGTATATCAAGGACGGGCTGCATCCGAACGACGCGGGTTACAAACTATGGGCTTCGATCGTCAAGCCCGTGCTCGACGGACTTGATCCGTCGCAAAACTGACGCGTCACTCCGGATAAACGAAGAACTGCTCGATTTTGCCGTCGGGCATCCGATACATCAACGTCTTGAGTGATCCCTTCTTGAACGTGAGGCGGGTTGTCGTCACTTCCATTCCCCCACGTTCGTGCGATTCCAGGACTTCCGCTTTCGTGGGAGTGCCATAGCTTTTCAATCGTTTCGCGGCGGCCGCAATTTTGGCGTCGGTGAGATAGAGATTGAATTCCTCGCTGAATTCGTCGCGCTTCACCCGCCCTTTCTGGAGACTGGCGAAAGCTGATTTTGTCGCTTCCGCCGCCGACAAACCGCGGATCGCCGGGACGCCCGGCGACGGCTCTTTCAGCAGCAGGGAAAAAATCTGGCCCGGCACCGAACCCAGGCCGCCATCCTGGTTGCACATCATGACGACCGCCGAACGGGTCGAAGGAATTGTGGCGTTCCACGCCACGAAACCACTGACCGCGCCATTATGGGAGAGAATTTGCCGGTTACTTTGCATTCGGACGCCAAGTCCGCAGCCGTATTCCGAAATCTTGCCGTCCATCAGTTTCCGAGGTGTGGTCATCAAGGTGTAGGAATCGGGCTTCAAAACTTTTCCGCCGATCAAAGCCATGTCCCACCTGGCGAGGTCCGACGGCGTCGAATAAATCGCCCCCGCCGCGCCGATCCAACCAGTCGCCTCGGGGCTGATGTATTCGGGCTCGCTCAGGGCGAACGTGGTGTAACCACGCGCGAGCCGTTTGTCGGAAGCGTCAGGCTCGTAGGCGGTCTGATTCATGCCGAGCGGCTGCAAAATTCTCCGCGCCAGGAACGAGCCAAAGGACTCTCCGCTGACTTTTTCAATCACACGACCCAGCAGGATGAATCCGGTATTGCTGTAGGAGTAGCGGCTGCCGGGTGGGAAATCCAGTTTCCCGCCCGCGTACTGGCGAAGCAGTTCGTCGGCTGCGATAACTTGTCGCATCCGGCGATCCACGAAATCGAGTGGATAGTAATCCGGATAGCCGGACACGTGGTTCATCAAGTCCAACAACGTGATGTCACCGGCGCGAGTCAGAGAAGGATAATATTTTGCGACCTTGTCGTGGACTGACAGTTTTCCCTCCTCGGCCAGTAGCAACACACAGGCGCAGGTGAATTGCTTGGTGATCGAGCCGATGGCGAAGAGCGTGTCTGTTTCGACCGGGCGCCGGTCCTCCAGCGACCGCTGGCCATAACCTTTTGCGAAAACCACTTTGCCGTCCTTCACGATGGCCACGGACAAACCGGGCTGGCCGTTCGCTTTCAAATGCGCCGCGAGGAAGTTGTCAATGGCCGGCAGGTCAAACGTCTCGGGCGGTTTGACTGTGCTGGTCGCGCCATTCGCCGCATCGCCGAGCAAACAAACTGCGGGCATCAAGAGAAGTGCGAAACGAGATTTCATAGTCGTGCTGGATTGAGCACCAAACCGAACTTCGATGCAACCCGATACAGCTTTTTGATCTGAGCGACGGCCTTTTGCGTCTCATGAAGGCGGTCCAGCCCACGGTCCAGCCACCATCTTCTCCGGCACAAGCGGGGCCACGCGTTGACAGTATCGCTACTTTGAGAGCACAGTCCGCTCAACGGCGATTTTCTCGACCGCTTCGCGGCTCAGAGGCGCAGCATGCAATCTCGCCTTACCCCAAGGATCCATCGTACTCGTGCGATACCGGCTGTCGGGCCGATCACTGTGGCCGACCGGACAAATTGTCTGCGCGGAGTCCACGTCGTGAAGCGGAACGAATTGGGTATAAGACTGTCCTGCTTGCGAATGAATCGTTTGACCGTCAAGGCAAGTGATGTTGGGCTGCGACAAATCCTCGGTGGCTCCAAGCGAACCAAAGCCATCGAGACTCTCGAACCATCCCAGCATCGGTGTCTGGGTGGCATTGCCGGCCGCCGCACCGCGTGTGTTGCGCCCGCCGGTCTGCGACGACTCCTGCCATGCGCCACTCAGGATGGTGTTGATAAAGCGGCACTCGTCGTCGCCGAACGCCGCCTGCGGATCGGCTTGGATTCGCTTCGCGGCGTCCTTCAAAAACCGAGCCAGACCGGATTCACCACCGCCATATTTCAGGGCCAGCGGCGTGGCGATGAATCGGAAGAACGTGCTGATCCGCGTTGCCAGCAGAGCACCTTCCGACTTCAAATCGCTGCTTGCGCCGGCTTTGATCCATTTCTCCAACACCGCCAGCGCTTTGATCGCCGCGTCGGAGAATTCACCCTGTTTCGTATCTCGCAAATGCAAACCCAGCCGGACGATTTCGCGCCTCGCCGGATTCACCGTGTCGTAATGGACCTCCAGGACATCGGCGGGAGTGAATTGTTCCTTCTGAGCCAGGCGCTCTCGCAATCGCCACGAGCGGATTGTGTCGCCCATCGAACCGGTGCTGATGCCGAGCGGGATTTTGTAGAACGCACCAACGGGACGATGGTTCGCACTCAACAGCAGGCCGGCTTTCGGATCAACGACGCGCGGCAACAACTCCTGCGGCACGAAGCCCTGCCAATCTTGATCGTTGCCCGTGCCCGCTGTCGCTTCGTTGCCATTGGGGTCGGGCGACTTGTTCGAGCGGATCGGGACCGCTCCCAACACGGAGTAACCAAT
>CAZNOE010000805.1:0-3250 GCA_964574525.1 uncultured Bifidobacteriaceae bacterium | reverse complement strand
GATCAATCACGATCACGCGATTTGTTTTCAGCAGGCCCGCGAAACCGCGCACGAGCGGCTCAAGATTCTTCCGCAAATCCAACGCGTGCATGAATACCTGATCGCCAATGAGCTGCGGCGCGAAGCCCAGCCGAAATTCGAGACGATCCCAATAGGCCGCGAGGCTGCCGACTTGCACCACCAGCACGCCGTTGGTCGTCAGCAGCGCATGCGTCATTGCGGGCGACACCGACAGACGATGGGGCTCGCCCAAGCCGTGCTGCCTGCCCCAACGAGCCAGCGAAATCCATGTCAACTCGGGCGAGGTTGCCAGCGGCGGTGCGGGCAAAACTTGCGGCGCAGCGACAGGAACTTCCGGCGCGGGCGGAGGCGCGGGCGACACAATGTGGTTTTCGGGCGATTCCCAATCCGGCGGACGCGAGGAATCGTCGCGAGTGGTCGTGGTACAACCCGTCGCGAGCGCCAACAGGCCGGCCAAAGCTCTCGACGTTTTGAACACGTTGTCATTGTGCGAATGCGGAATGCCGACTCAAGATGATTCAACCTCCAAACACCAAAGAAACTCCAAACTCCAAATCCCAAAGGCAACGCCCCCGCCACGTCCCCGCGCGGACCATGGTTGTTCGAGCTTGGAGCTGGGAGTTTTTTGTGTTTGGTGTTTGGTATTTGGTGTTTAATTGGCCGCCGTGAAAATCCTCGTCGCCATCACCGGAGCCAGCGGAGCGCTTTACACCCAGCGCCTGCTCGACAACCTCGATCCGCGCACGCACGAAATCCACGTTGTGATGAGCAATTACGCGCAGCAAGTCATCGCTGCGGAACTGCCCGACGGTTTGCGGCTGCCCGACGGAGTCAAAACGCACAACCTGAAAAGCATGAACGCGCCGTTCGCCAGCGGCTCGAATCCGCCGGACGCGATGGTGGTGATTCCCTGCACGATGGGGACGCTCGGCCGCATCGCGCACGGCTATAGCGAGGACGTGTTGTTGCGCGCCGCGGACGTGGTGTTAAAGGAAAAGAAAAAGCTAATCCTCGTGCCACGCGAGACACCGTTGAGCTTGGTTCACGTCAAGAACTTCGAACTACTGTTGCTCGCGGGAGCGACGATTCTCCCGGCGAACCCATCGTTTTATACGCGACCGCAAAGCATCGAACAAGTCGCCGACACCGTCGTCGCGCGCGTGCTCGATCATCTGGGCTTGCCGAACAGCCTCGTGGCGCGGTGGGCGGAGGAGCGCGAGTGATGAGGATGGAGGATAGAGAATAGAAGATGGCAAAGACACCCGGCCAACCAGCAAACGTGAACTCGGGTGGCCCTCCATCCTCCATCTTCAATCTTCTATCCTCGCTGAGGAAGTGGGCTTCCTTCGTGCGCTTCTCGCACACGCTCTTCGCGCTGCCGTTCGCACTGGCGGCCATGGCGGTGGCCGCGCGGGACAATCGCGGCTGGCCGGGCTGGCGCACGTTTGGGCTGATTCTCGGAGCGATGGTTTGTGCGCGAACATGCGCCATGAGCTTCAACCGGATCGTGGACCGGAAATTCGACGCCGTGAATCCGCGGACCGCCAAAAGACATTTGCCCGCGGGCCAGATCAGTCTCGCGGGCGCGGTCATGTTGTGCGCGGTGTCCGGCGGCGGTTTGATTGCATCGAGCTATTTGCTGAATCCACTTTGTTTCTACCTGTCCCCCGTCGCGCTGGTAGTAATCTGCTTTTATTCGCTGACCAAGCGGTTCACGGATTACACGCACGTCTTTCTTGGCGTTGCGCTCGCTCTCGCGCCCGTCGGCGCGTGGCTGGCGGTGAAAGGCTCGGATATTTCTGTCCTGGAGATTTCGCAAATGCTCGTGCTCGCTGCGGCCGTCGTGCTGTGGCTCGTCGGCTTTGACATCATCTACGCCCTGCAGGATTACGAGTTCGACCGCGCGCACGGATTGCACTCGCTGGTCGTGGCTTGGGGCCCAAAGAACGCCCTGCAGGCCGCGTTCCTCGCGCACCTGGTGATGTGCGGACTGTTGCTCGCGTTCGGCTTGCTCTGCCGATTTCGCGTCGCCTACATCATTGGATGGTTGATCATCGTGGGTTGCCTCGTGCTCGAACACTGGATTGCGCGGCGGCGAAGCCTCAACTGGATCAACGTGGCTTTCTTCCGCTTGAACGCGGTGGTGAGCGCGGCCTTTTTCATTGTCACCGTGGCGGAGGTCGTCTTCCAAGGCGGATTCAGACTGCGTTAGGAGCGCCGGTCTCCGATCCGGCGCGTTGCGATGCATTGTTGGTTTCGCGCCGGGTCGGAGACCGGCGCTCCTCCGCAAAGGCGCTTTCCCAGCCGCGCCACATCTGCTAATCATGCTGCGTGAACTTCTTCCTTCAACGCAGCGAATTGCGCGACCTTTACGACAAGGTCGCCGCCAGCGAACGCATTTCCGAAGCCGACGCGCTGCGGCTATTTGAATCCAAAAACCTGAACGCCCTCGGCGCCATCGCCGATCTCGCGCGGCAGAAAAAAGTCGGCAATCGCGCCAGCTACATCGTCAACCGCTACATCAACTACTCGAATTACTGCATCCTCTCCTGCCAGTTCTGCTCCTTCGCGCGCAAGAAACGCGACGCCGACGGCTTCGAGTTGACGATTCCGCAAATGGTCGAGAAGGCGCGCGAGGCCCTGAAGCTCGGCATCACGGAATTGCACATCGTCGGCGGACTGCATCCGTCGCTGCCGTTCAGTTACTACGTGGACATGCTCAAGGCGTTGAGCGCGCTGAACGATGAAATGGGGAGCGCACGCGTCCCGCGTGCTGGTTCGGGCGTCGCGCCCGAACCCTCGTCAAACACTATTTCAGGAGAGAAAGAGTCAGTGAAACAAGATTTTCGGCGCGACGCCGAAAACCACACGCCAGAGGCGCATGCTCCCAGGTTGCAATTGAAATGCTTCACCGCGATTGAAATCCTGCACCTCGCCTGGCTGGCGAAGAAATCCGTCGAGCAGACGTTGCGCGAATTGAAGGACGCCGGACTCGAATCGCTCACTGGCGGCGGCGCGGAGATTTTCCGTAAGGAAGTCCGCAGCGCCATCGCCAAGGGCAAGGAATCCGCCGAGGAATATCTGGACGTTCACCGCACCTGGCATCGCCTCGGCGGACGCAGCACCTGCACGATGCTGTTCGGCCACGTCGAATCGCTCGCCGACCGCGTGGATCATCTGCGGCAATTGCGCGCGTTGCAGGACGAGACGCATGGCTACGTCGGCTTCG
>CAZNOE010000804.1:0-3254 GCA_964574525.1 uncultured Bifidobacteriaceae bacterium | reverse complement strand
CCGGCCCAAGGTGAAAGCGATGGACCGCTCCTTCTGGCGCTACGTCAGCAACCACACTGCGCGCATGGAGCTGAATCTTCAGCCCAAAACAAATTCCCCATGAACAGCGGTTCTTTCAGCAACAACACACGTCGCCGATGGCTCAACCGCACGGTGCGGGGTACCGGGCTGGTTTCGCTGTTCAGTGATTGGGCGGACGGAACCGACTCCTTGCTTGTCCGACACGAGTCGGACTAGGCTGGAGCAATGCGCTTGCGCGGCTGTCAGTTCGGTGCCCGACCGGGCCGCCTTTAATTTTCTGTAAACCCCCGCGATGGAAGGAGAACAGTTTGTGAAAACAAAATTGATTGTTTTGATCGTCGTGATCGGCGGCATCGCCGCTCTGATTTTTGCCTACCGGGAAATGACCAAGGAACGCGCCGCCGAGACCGAGCGCGAGAAGCCCGTCGTTGCCAAGTCCCGAGCCACGCGCGCAGCGAGCGGTGAAGTCACCCTCACCCTCGACGCAGAAACGCAGAAAGTCATGGGGTTGCAAACAGCCGCGCTCGCAGCGACCAGCCTCAGTCCCGAAGTCAAAGGATTTGGTCGCGTGCTCGACCCGGCACCACTCGGCGATCTGCTTATGGAACTACGCAGGGCACAGATCACCTTCGACAATTCGCATCAGGAATTGGAACGGATGAAAGTGCTTAGGGAGCAGAAGAACGCTTCGGAGCGCGCATTCCAGGCGGCAGAATCCGCTTACCTGCACGACCAGGCCCTCGTGGGGGCAATCTTGTTGAAGATTCAGGGCACCTGGGGACGGAAGCTTGCAGAACTCAACGGCCCGGTCGTCGTGCCTGTGGGAACGAAGAGAAATGAAAACCCATTGCTGCAAGAATTATTGGAATTGGAGAGCGCCCTGATCCGTGTGGATTTACCCGCCGGAGAATCCATCAACGGGCAGCCTGGATCGGCTCGCATCGCTTCTCTGACGGAAGGCGCAGCGCTGGTTCAAGCGGAGTTCTTCGACTTTGCCCGGAACACTGATCCGCAGACGCAGGCGCAAGGCCTGTTCTTTTTGGTCCGCACGAACCAGCCCAAGCTGACTCCGGGGATGGCTGTCACCGCATTCATCAACATCGGCGCACAACCTCAAGCAGGAGTTCTCGTTCCACGCCCGGCAGTCGTGCGCTTCAGCGGGGCAACGTGGGTTTATCTCCAGACCGGCAACGAAACCTTCCAGCGCACCCAGGTCGCGTTGGATCGTCCGCTCGATGACGGCTGGTTCGTCCGCGAGCGCTTGAAGCCGCAGGACAAAGTCGTGACCATCGGCGCGCAGCAGTTGCTCTCGGAAGAACTGAAGGGGCAGATCGGCGGGGACTGACATGAACCCAACCAAAGACGTTGTGCGTGGCTGCAGACTTCTCATTAACACCCCGCTTCAGCGGGGTGGTATGGCGCCGCACCGACGTCGAAACCGTTTTAACGGTTTCCCCGGCGTGCGAGAAACCGCTGAAGCGGTTGTTCGCGTTTCCGTTCCGCAAAACACCCCGCTGAAGGGCGTGTTGCCCAAACCACATTCTGGTAGGGCGCGTCACTCCGCGCGCGCCGCTTTCCGCACAAAGGCGAAGAATCATGCGTATTTCTCGAAAGCCCGACGGCGCGCACGGAGTGACGCGCCCTACCTTTTCGTCTCCGCACGATTTGGGCAACACGCCCTGAAGCAGGGTGTTAATGAGATTGCTTTGGCGTTGGCGCGTCCACCGGGACAAGTCTTCTCTGATCCGCCATGCTGAAATCCCTCGTTCAATTCTCGCTCAAGTTTCGCGGCATCGTGATTGCGCTTGCTTGCGTGCTGCTCGCGTACGGATTTTACGTCGCGAAGAACGCCAAGCTCGATGTCTTCCCGAATTTTGTTCAGCCGCAGGTCGTGATTCAGACCGAAGCGCCGGGGCTTTCGCCGGAACAAGTCGAAGCCCTCGTCACGCGGCCCATCGAGACCGCGGTCAACGGACTCGGCGATATGGAATCGCTGCGGTCGGAATCCATCGAGGGGCTTTCCATCATCACCGCCGTGTTCAAGGAGGGCACGGATGTTTTCCGCGCGCGACAGTTGCTCGCGGAGATTCTCAGCGAGACGGCGAGTGGCTTGCCCGCGACCGTCAGGACGCCGCGCATGACGCCGCTCACGTCCTCGACGATGGACCTGCTCAAGATCGGCCTCGTCTCGGACAAAATGTCGCCGATGGAACTGCGGACGTTCGCCGACTGGACGCTCAAGCCGCGTCTGCTCTCCGTGCCGGGCGTGGCGAAGTGCAGCGCGTTTGGCGGCGAAGTGCGGCAGTTGCAGATTCAAGTCCTGCCGGAGCGATTGCTGGCTTACGGGCTTGCGCTCTCCGATGTGCTGGCGGCGGCCCGCGTCTCGACGGCGGTGATGGGAGCGGGTTACGTCGAGACCAGCAACCAGCGGATCACGATTCAGACCGAGGGCCAGGCGCTCACACCGGAAGTTCTCGGCGAAGTGGTCGTGGCGCACACGAACAGTTTCAGCGTGCGGCTCAAAGACGTAGCGCGCGTGATGGAAGGCGCGGAGCCGAAGTTCGGCGACACGGTCATCATGGGCCGTTGGGGCGTGCTGCTGACCATGTCCAGCCAGTACGGCGCGAACACGATGGAAGTAACGAAATCGCTCGAAGCGGCACTCGAGGAAATGAAACCGGTGTTTGAGCGGGAGGGAATCAAGCTTTATCCGCGACTGCATCGGCCCGCGACGTTTATCGAGAACGCATTGCGCAACATGAAGCATTCACTGGCGGTAGGCGGCATTCTGGTGGCAGTGGTGCTCTTCCTGTTACTCGGCAGCGTGCGCACGGCGGCGATCTCGCTCATGGCCATTCCGTTATCGTTGCTTACGGCGGTGATCGTGCTCGAAAAATTTGGCATCACGATCAACACGATCACGCTGGGCGGTTTGGTGATAGCACTGGGGGAAGTGGTGGATGACTCGATCATTGACGTGGAAAATATTTTCCGCCGGCTGCGGGAGCATCAGGCGAAGAAGTCTGGCGCAGCGAACCCCCTCACCCCGGCCCTCTCCCCTTCCGAAGGGGAGAGGGAGAGTCTTCCGCCGTCCAGCCGCAAAAGTGAAACCGGCGACATTTCTGGCGATACACGAAAAAGTCAAGTCGGGCAAAAACTGTCCCCTCTCCCCCTCGGAGGGGGAGAGGGTCAGGGTGCACCGCCATTGAAAGAAGATGACCATGTGATGTTTT
>CAZNOE010000803.1:0-3255 GCA_964574525.1 uncultured Bifidobacteriaceae bacterium | reverse complement strand
TCCGCCACAAACCGCTCGACGCGATCTACGCCAGCCCGATGAAGCGCGTGCAACAGACCCTTGCACCATTCCGCAACAATGGCGGCCCGTCACCCGTCGTGTTGGCCGACCTGCGCGAGGTGGATTTCGGCGATTGGACGGGCCACGGTTGGGACGCCGTGCGGGAGAAATTCGGCGCCAGTGCGTTTGATTGGCTTGACCATCTGGAGCGCGGCACGATTCCCAATGCCGAACCCATCGCGACCTGTCGCGCCCGCATCGAGCCTTGCCTGCGCGAGATTCTGGGGCGGCATCCCGGGCAAACCGTGGCGGTGTTCTGTCACGGCGGCGTCATCCGCATGATGCTGTCGGTTCTGTTGGAATTGCCGCTTTCGCGGATGCGGGCATTCGATTTCGCATACGCGAGCGTCTCGGAGATCGAATGGCAACCGCACCGGATGGAAATCCAATTGCTCAACTTCACGCCGTGGCGCGATCTCAATCACTCGGTGCAGCCGGCGTGAGGCTCTGACTTGGTCTGTCTTGGATTTCAGATTTGAACCCCATGTTTTTTCCTTTGGCCGCCAATCGAAACCAAGATGCACCCAATTTGGAAAATATCTGTGACGGCCGGCGCGGAATCTGAGGACCCGTGGCCGAGCTGTTGTCGGCGACATTCACCCGAAGCGCGTCCACCTACACTGACGCCGAAAGTGGAGTCACTTCCGTGTCCGTTTATTGTGACACACGGCCCACCGGCCTTGCAGCAAAGCGCACTGTGCTTCGAGACGGTTTGCGCAAGATCGCGTCCTGCGGACTGGATGTCGGCACTGGACGAATCTCCCTGAGAAAACTTCCTCACGAGAATTGGGCCGAATCCTGGAAGCGCCACTTCAAGCCGCTTGTCATCGGCGACGCGCTGCTCATCAAGCCAAGCTGGAGCAAACGCCGGTCGCCACGCGGCCAGGTCGTGGTAGTAATCGATCCTGGATTGAGCTTCGGCACCGGCCAGCATCCGACCACGGAGTTTTGCTTGGGCCAACTCGTCTCGCGGCGCGACCCCGCACGGCAACAAGCTTTCCTGGACATCGGCACCGGCTCGGGAATTCTGGCCATCGCCGCGGCAAAGCTTGGTTACGCACCGGTTCAAGCGTTTGATTGCGATCCTCGGTCAGTTCAAATCGCCTGCGCCAACGCTCGCGCGAACCGCGTGGAAGGCAAAGTCCGGATCACCTCCGCGGACCTGACCAAGTTTTCGCATCGCGCCGCGCGGCAATACGACGTGATCTGCGCCAATCTTTTGGCAAATCTGTTGGTCGCCGAGCGCGACCGCGTTCTAGCGCGGCTTAAACCTGCCGGCGTGCTGGTCGTGGCTGGAATTCTGAAACGCGAATTCACCGAGGTTCGCCGGGCCTATGAGGCAGCCGGTCTGCGTCTGGCAACAAGCAAATCGGAGAACGAGTGGCGCTCAGGGACGTTCGTTCGTTTCATCCAGACTGCGTGATGACGAAAAGTCCGCCTCGACACCCATCGCAGGCTTCACTATCTTTGAGGCATGATCGCGCAGACAGAGATTTCCCAAAAGGTCTGGACGGAAGAGGAATTGCAATCGCTCCCGGAGGACGGCTTTATCCATGAAGTGGTGAACGGCGAATTGGTTATGAGTCCCAAGAACAATTTTCAGCACGAATTCATTTGCAGCCGTTTGCTGTTCGCCCTCGAAACTTTCAATCGCAAAAACCGCCTCGGAGTCGGGTTGGGTTCCAGCGCGGGTTTCAGGATGTTCAATCGCAATTGCCGCGCGCCAGATGTGTCATTCATCCCCAAGGCCCGTCTGGAAAGAATCCATTTCAGCCCAACGGCAAAGAAATTCTTCCCAGGCGCGCCCGATCTGGCGGTGGAAATTCTTTCGCCGAACAACACGCGGGCCGAAATGGATGAGCGACTTCGCGATTTCTTTGGCAGCGGCACCCAAATCGCCTGGATCATCAATCCCGACACGCAAAGCGCCGAGGTTTGCCGATCATTGACACAACGACGGCTCATTGGTCCCGGCGGAGGACTGGATGGCGAACATCTGCTGCCGGGCTTCCGTTATTCGATCAACGATCTGTTCAAGGAGTGGGATTGGGAGTGATGGTTCCGCGCGTTGCTATCGCGAGCCGACAGGCGAGACGGAGATTCATCTCGACACAGAACTTAGCCGGGCGCACTGTCGAATCCGTGAAACGGAAGGGAAAAAATCGCACGTTGCTGGCAACCCCCGGGCTCGAGGGGTAAACGCCGGACGATGGGACGGCGCACTCAACAAGTGTGATCTCCTGATGGCGCGGGACGAGATAGCGACACTGCATAGACGGCTGAACGAGGAAGCTAAACAGAAAGGTGGTGAATACATGTTCACGAAAGAGTATGTCGTGGCGTGGGATGCCTTCTGTGACAACCCAAGAATTGAAACCGCCCGTGCGCTTCTAAGCGTCGCACCGAGCTTGCTACATCCTTTCCAAAACTGCCGCCCCGGAGGCGTCTTATACATGACAAAGCACGGCCTGTAGCCATCACTCCGTTTTCCTCCGCCGCCGATAGAAAAAGTAAATCGGCGTGCCGATGAGCACCAGCGCGATGCCGAACAGGGAATTGATCATTGCCGGTTTCCCTGCCGTAGTTGCCGCACGGTAGGCCACCACGTCATTGTAAACCGTGAAGCCGAGATAAATCACTGAAAAGATAATGAACACCCACGGCACGATGGGATAGCCGGGCACTTTGTAGGGACGTGGCGCGTCGGGTTGCTTGCGGCGCAGTACGAACACGCCATACGCGCCGGCGGCGTAGAATATCCAGACAACGAAGATCAGCGTGTCGGTCAGCGTGTCGAAGGTGCCGCTGAACAAGAGCAGCACGCTCCAGATTCCCTGCACGATCAACGATGCAGCGGGAGTGTGGAAGCGCGGATGCACGAGGCCAATCGCGCTGGGAAACACGCGGTCGCGCGACATGGAAAAGTACACGCGCGCGGAGGCGAGAATGATCGCGCTGGTTGTTCCAAAAGTCGAAATCATCACCGCGGCGGCAATCCAGCGCCCACCGCCCGGGAACATTCTCTCCGCAACGTCCGCGGCGACGAGTTTTGACTTCGCCATCTCGTCAATCGGCAGCACATAGGCATAGGCGACGTTCATCAGCACGTAAATCGCGGTCACAATGAGCATTCCCCAAAACAAACCGAGCGGGATGTTGCGCTGCGGAGATTTCACTTCGCCCGCGATATAGCTG
>CAZNOE010000802.1:0-3260 GCA_964574525.1 uncultured Bifidobacteriaceae bacterium | reverse complement strand
TCAACGGCGTGGTGATGACCGTGATCAACGTCAGCAGCTTGACCACTTCGCCCGTGTGATTGGACGACATATTCAAATAGACCTGGAGGATGCCGGTGAGTGAATCGGTGTAGCCTTGCGCCAGCTCGGAAATGTGGAACAGCGCGTCATACACGTTCCGGTAATACGGCACCATGTGCGCGCGGATGAGCTTGAACTCGCCCCGCGCAAACCGCGCCAGCACTTCGCGTTGCGGCCCGATGATCAGCCGCAGGTGCAACACCTCCTTCTTCACCTGCAGGATTTTGTTCAGCGTCTGCTTCGACGGATGTTGCAACGCCTCCTGTTCCAGTTCCGCGATTTCCAGCGACAACTCCTCCAGCGCCGGCTTGTAATTGTCCACGATTAAATCCAGCAAATTGTAGGCGACGCGGTCGGGTGCGCGGGCGATGTGCGTTGTGCTTTTGGTCGCGCGTTCCTCCGTTAGCGAGACGCTGCGCAGCGGGCCCGCGTGGTACGTGACGAGAAAGTTCTTTCCCAGGAAAAAATTTAACTCCCTTGTGGCGAATACGCCGTCCTTGCGGCTGTAATCCACCGCGTGGATCACCATGAACAGGTAGGGCGCGAACTTGTCGTCCTCCTTGGGCGTGTATTCCTCCACCTTCGGCGAGGGACTGGCCTGCACGCAATCCTCGATGGACAATGGGTGGAAATGGAACAGGTCTTCCAGCACGAACTTCGTCTCCTCCGGCGTCGGTGATTCGAGATCAATCCAGAGGAACAGGTTCGTGTCGCTCAGCAAGGTCGGCATCAGGAACATCTCGATGTCCTTGCTGTGCAGGCGGCCCTGCGTGGTGAATGCCAGCGAGCGAATCATGGAAACTGGTCTGGGTTGGTGCGTTGCATCGTGTCAGCGTGGCTCGAATGTTATGACGAAGGCGGGCGGACGCAAGGTTTGTCCGCGCTGATTCGGCACAGGGGGCGCATCTCAATTTTTGTACCCTTAGCGCAACGATGCAGGTGGGTTTGGGGAGCGCACGCGTCCCGCGTGCTGCCGACGGCGTCGCGCCGTGGGCATCGTCGCACCATTTTGGCCGCACCGTTTGAGGAAAGAGATTGGTGTGACAAAGTTTGCGGCGCGACGCCGCAAACCACACGCCGGAGGCATGTGCTCCCGAGCTTTAACTGCAGGGTGCCGGCTTAGAGGGCGCATCTTGAGACCGCCGCGAACACCCCGCTAAAGCATGGTGTTAATGAAACGGCTGAACTGGTCCTTTGTCTTTGTCTCGCGCACCTAGGGTCGTGCTCGACAATGGAGCGTGCGAGTGACATTTTGGGTATGTGCTCGCAGAGAAGTTGGAACAATTGCGCGCTTTGCTGCGCTCGTATGGCTCGTGCCTCGTCGCCTACTCAGGCGGCGTGGACTCGGTCTTGCTGGCGCGGGTTGCGCACGACGTATTGCATCAGCGCGCGCTGGCGGTGATCGCGGATTCGCCCAGCCTGCCGCGGCGTGAATTGGAGGAGGCGCTGGCGGTGGCGCGCGAATTCAATTTTCCTGTGCGCGTCGTGCGCACGGCCGAGTTCGAGAACCCGGAGTACCTCGCGAATCCCGCCAATCGTTGTTACTTCTGCAAGCATGAGTTGTTCGAGGAACTCGCGCCGCTGGCGAAGGGGGAAGGTTTTGCGGTGATTGCGTACGGCGAAAACGCCAGCGATGTAGGGGACTTCCGTCCGGGCGCACAGGCGGCGAAGGAGTTTCAGGTGCGCGCGCCGCTGAAGGAAGTCGGGTTGACCAAGGCAGAGATTCGCGAGTTGTCGTCGGAATTGGGTTTGCCGACGGCGGACAAGCCACAGATGGCGTGCTTGAGTTCGCGCATCCCTCACGGTGAACCGGTCACGCCGGAGAAACTGGCAATGATCGAGGCGGCGGAGAATGTGCTGAAAGATTTTGGGTTTTATGATGTGCGCGTGAGGCATCATGAACTCGGAACTCGGAACTCGGAACTCGGAACGCAAAGCGGCGAACCTGGAAATTCCGCGTTCCGTGTTCCGCGTTCCGCGTTGAGCCTGGCTCGCATCGAAGTCGGCGCGACGGAGTTGCCTCGTTTGTTGGAGAATGGGCTGTCTGCGCGCGTGGCTGAGGCGCTCAAGAAAATCGGCTACGCACACGTGACGCTGGATTTGCTCGGGTATCGGCGCGGCAGCTTGAATGAAAATGCCGCCTCAAGGAAGATAACCAACGGGTAACTTCGTCAATTCGTTTAGCGGATTCCGGGGAAAAACGGAACAAGGGGGAAAAAGAACGCGAAGGCGAATGCTATTCCCGGCTTTGCGCGAGTTCGTGAGATTCGTGTGTAATCCGGACTTGCAGCGTGCTCCGGTTCGACAGTTTATCGTTTCTGTCGGCAGGAGTTTAAATTCCCCTTTGCGCCTTGCAACGACGCCGCCATCCGTTAGCTTTTCACCATGAGCACTGTGGATGTAGCGACGTTGAAGGAGCGCGCGGAAGAGTTGATCGCAAAAGCCATCGCCGGCGAGGCGACGGTCATCGAACAGAATGGCAAACGCGCTGTGTTGCTGCCCTGTGAAGGCGTTGCGCCTGACTTCGAACTCGATCACGCGACCGATCGATTATTGCGCGAACGAGCGCAAGCTTCCGGACGCGAACCGACGGCGGCAGATTGGGAAGCATTGCGGCAGAGCCTCCGTCGCGAATGAAGTTGATCGTCAAGTCGCCGGTGTGGGACGACTTGCGTGAGATTGGATCGCAAATCGCGGAGGACAACCCGGACGCGGCGAATCGGTTCTTCATTGCGGCGAAGGAGGCGTTTGAACTCATCAGGCGACATCCGCGTGTCGGACGGCTGCGCAGCTTTTCGCAGCCCGGAGTGCGATTGTGGGTGATGCCCGATTTTCAGAACTACTTGGTCTTCTATCTAGCGACCGCAACTGAAGTGCAGATTCTGGCAGTGCTGTATGGAGGGCGTGACTTGCCGACTGCATTGGCAGAGCGGCTGAAGTAGGTGCTTGTCGGTCCATCCGGTGATAAAGCAGATTGCAAATCTGCGTTACGGCGTGGTTGAGGCGTTGAAGAAAATCGGTTACGCGCACGTGACGCTGGATTTGCTCGGCTATCGGCGGGGAAGCTTGAATAAAACAATTGCGTCCCCAGCCAGGAAATCCTGACCTGCTGTCTCCAGGAAGTTCACATCCAACATTGGGTTATTAGCCCGACTTTCGCTACTGGCGAGGGATTTTGACTATTTAGCGGGGGGAGGATA
>CAZNOE010000801.1:0-3262 GCA_964574525.1 uncultured Bifidobacteriaceae bacterium | reverse complement strand
CCGTAGCGCAATTCACATTGGCCGGGATTCAAGGGGCGAATGGCAAGCGTAACCGAATTGCTGATGATGGAGCCGTCGAAGTATTGCCGGGCCAAAGCCCATGCGCCTTGGCCGCACTGCGAACCCGCCCGGCGGCCAGTAAAATCATCCACCAACGGGTGGATGCCGCCGTACAGCCGGGATTGTCCAGCCTGGTCCGCGGCATCGTAATAGGTGGCCCACTGGAGTTGCACGGTTTGACTGGGACCCTGCTCGTTTCTGAGGAAGCTGTTGGAGAGGGCGGTATACGTGCCGAGGCCACCGGGGAAAAAAGGTGATCCGGTAAAGGCCGTGAGCGCTTCTGCGGAAGATCGGCTGTAGGTGCTATGTCCCGAGAAGTAGCCTGGAAAAGGCGGCGTCACGAAGGTTGGAAACATAAACGGAACCCAGTTCACGGCCCGGATCCAGCGAACGCCGCTATACTGGTTGGTGGGGTCCGCAGGATGGGCCGGCCAGGTGCGAATGGCCACGGAGCCGGCCGGCAGCCCGGCGTGGCGTCCCCCGACTTGGGCGGTGAACGGCGTGACCGCTTCGACGAGGTTGGACATGAGCGGCAGCCCGTTGGGATGATAGGGAGGAAAAGTGCCCGTCGGGTTGGTAACGGAAGTTTGACCAAGGCCACCCATGTAACGGATCCACGTGATGGGACGGCCGCCGTCGTAGTAACGCTTCGCGGACCAGGCGGCGCAGGCAGCATCGTGCGTGGCGGCATTCATGGTAAAATAAAGCTTCACGTCCCACTCCAGATCGTCCACCACCGGCCCGATGCCGCCAATGCGTTTGACGAGGTTGGTCTGGTCGCTGACGTAGTTGGCGATGACGTTCCAGTGCCCCGGCGGGGTTTCGGAGTTCGGTCCGTCAGACCAGTATTCCGTCAGGACGCGAACGAAGTCACCGCGTTTGACCCAGTTGTCCGGATAAGGAAGACCCGTGATCGGATTGTTCGTGTGACCCGCGCCGTCATTTGCACCCAGACTGTTATTGCCGTAAACGGTGGGAGAAACGTTCATCATCACCCCATCGTCCGGGGTCAGTTGGCTGCTGCGTTGGATGAGGTCCACGACTTCGGCGCGGAATTGAGCGTCGTTGGTTCCGGCAAGCCGCGGCGGGGGGCCGGGATTGATCCACGGCAGCGCCGGATCGGTGCGGGTCAACGCGAATGGACGCACAGCAAGCCATTGCGCCCCCTGGAATCTTTGCACGGGGCCAATGGGATTTCCGAACTGATCGGTGGCGTTGGTGATGGCCAGCGGCTGCCAGAAATTCGCACCGAGTGCGCCGCGGTTCGGATCATAATCCACAACCGCCGTACCGGGGAGACCGGTTGTCATGGGCGGATTGAGAGGCGTGTAGCCACCCTGTCCGGAAGGCAAATCCTGGTAGGCCTGCAACTGCCGGGCACCGTCCTGGATAAAATAGGACGAGACCGTTGCCGCAACGAGGTTGCCCAAGCCCGCCGGCGTGGCCGGATTGGTGGACGTGTTGTTCTTGTTGTAGCCGAGTGCGGCCAATTGCGCGTCGAGCGTCGCCAATGTGTTGGTCGCGCTGCGCGACAACGCGTAGCGTTCCGACAACATCCGATACGCCGCGTAGCTGATGGCTTCATGGCGGGCCGCAGCCACGTTGGTCGCGGTGGCTTTGCCGTGATAAAGGTAGCCCACCGCGATGGAATCGTAGGCCGCCCAGGCATCGTACATGGCGGCTGACACATCGAAAAGGTTGCGCGCCTGGACCGGCGGATTGGCGAAGTCAAGACGGATGGCGGCGAGATTCTGTTCGTTCCACACGCGCGCGATACTTTGGGTGGCAGAGGCGCAGTCCGGCAATCCCGCAATGCAGAAAAGGAATAGACATAGCCGGCAGGTTTTCATGGTGAACATATTGCGATGCAGTTGGATTGAAAAGTAAAGGGAATTGCGTTTCCGGACAGCAACGGACGGCATCCGCTTTGGAAACTTGCTACTTTCAATCCCCAATCTGCCGGTCCAGCGAGCGATATTGAATCGCCTCGGACACGTGATTACCGGTCAGATCCTCAGCCACGCGGGCGGTTTTGCAATCAGGAAGCTACCCAAATTGATCCTCGAAACTTTCCCACTCGAAACTTTCTTCGCGCTTGGCTTGCGCCGGGCGGCTCTCTACAGTGGCGCGCAATTCGCGCTCGCGAGGAGCGCACGGACGATCCTTGGAACTGGCTTATGAAAGAGTATCAAGCGGGTGACATACGCAACTTCGCAATCGTGGGTCATGCTTCTTCGGGCAAAACGATGTTGAGTGAGGCCATGCTGGCGTGCGCCGGGGTGATCAACCGGATGGGCAGCATCGCCGCCGGGTCAACGGTGTCCGATTATCACGACAGCGAAAAGAACCGCCAGATTTCCGTGTCGGCTTCCCTAATGCACCTCGAATGGCTGGGGAAGAAGTTCAATCTCCTCGACTGCCCGGGTTACGCGGATTTCATCAGTGAAGGGCTCGGCGCGTTGCGCGTGGGCGATTTCGCGCTCGTGGTCGTGAACGCCAGCCACGGCGTCGGCGTCGGCACGAACGCGGTTTGGAAATACGCGACGCAATTCGGCATCCCCAAGATGATTGTCGTGAACGCGTTCGACAAGGAGGGAGCGGAATTCGACAAGATGCTGGCCCAGGTGCGCGAACATTTTGGCGAACGCGTCTTCCCGCTGACGATTCCCGTCAATCCCGGTCCCGGCTTCAACCAGGTGCTCGACGTGCCGCGCAACGAGATCATCACCTACGCCGACGACAAGAGCGGGAAATTCACCGAAGCCCCGGCCACCGGCGAGTGGGCGGAGAAGGTCACGAAACTGCACCAGGAACTCATCGAGCACATCGCCGAGTCCGATGATACGTTGCTGGAGAAGTTTTTCGCGCAGGGCGGGTTGTCCGAGGAAGAGATGCGCGCCGGCATCCACGCGGCGATTCAAAAGCAGGCGTTCATCCCGCTGTTCTGCGTCTCGGCGGAAAACAACATCGGCGTGGCGCGGCTCATGGACATCATCGCCAAGTATGGTTCGTCGCCGGTGGATCGGGCAAAGGTCCAGGCGCATAACAACGCGGGCGCGGAAATTGAACTGGCACTCAGCGATCCCGACCCGGTTTGCTACATTTTCAAAACGATGAGCGAGGCGCAGTTCGGCGAGTTGTCCTTCTTCCGGATTTATTCCGGCTCGGTGAAATTCGGCAGCGAACTTTACAACACCGACCG
>CAZNOE010000800.1:0-3274 GCA_964574525.1 uncultured Bifidobacteriaceae bacterium | reverse complement strand
GAGGTGCAGATCGCTCGCTACCGGGAAATGACCACCGAGCAGCGGTTGCTGATTGCGTTGCGGCTTCATGAACTGGCTTGCGAGATGGCGCGACTTGGCATTCGGCGGCAGCATCCCGAGGCCGACGACATCGAAGTCGAGCGTCTGCTGCGCGCGCGGCTTGAACTGGCCCGCGCATTGTGACCGAACAGGACTTGCTGCTTGACTGCTTGCGCCGCCTCAACGGTAGCGGAATTTCCTACATGCTGACGGGTTCGATGGCCAGCAACGTCTGGGGCATTCCACGCACTACTCACGACCTTGATTTCGTCATCCAACTGCCACCCCCGCAAGTGGGCCGGTTCACCGAGGCTTTTCACACATCGGACTACTTTGTGGATGAAGCGATGGTTCGCGCGGCCTATCAACCGCCGTATCAGTTCAATCTGATCCACATTCCGACCGCTCTGAAGGTGGACTTCTGGATGCTGAAGCCGGGCGAGTTCGAGCGGGAGATGTATCGTCGTAAAGTAAAGGACTCATGGCTCGGAGAATCCGTTTGGATTGCGACCGCGGAAGACGTCGTGCTGCACAAGCTTTACTGGAACAAACTCACTCCGTCGGAACGGCAGCTGGGCGATGTCGCAGGCGTCATGGCGGTGCAACGTGGTCGTCTGGACGAGAATTACTTGAGGCAGTGGGCCAACATTATTGGCGTAACGTCCGAACTTGAGAATGCTCTGGCCGGCAAGTACAAGCCCAAGCACACGTGACGCGTCCGACCAGCATCCTCGGCATCTCGGCCTTTTATCACGATAGCGCCGCTTGTCTGGTGCGTGATGGACAAATCATCGCCGCGGCGCAGGAGGAACGATTCACCCGCAAGAAACACGATGCGGCGTTTCCCAAACACGCGGTGGAGTATTGTTTGCGCGAGGGTCGCATCCAGTTGAAAGAACTTGAATACGTCGCGTTTTACGAAAAACCCTTCCTCAAATTCGACCGCATCCTGCACAGCTATCTCGCGTACGCCCCGGCGGGGTTGAAAAGTTTTCTGATGGCGATTCCACTGTGGATTCGCGAGCGCATCTGGATGAAGGAACTTATCCGCAGTGAGCTCGCGGGTTTCGGCGGCAAAATCATTTTCCCCGAACACCACGAATCGCACGCGGCTTCGGCATTTTTCCCGTCACCGTATCCGGAGGCGGCGTTCCTCACGGTGGATGGCGTGGGCGAATGGACAACGACGAGTTATGGAATCGGGCGGGGCAATCAAATTGAGATGCAGGCGGAACTGCGCTTCCCGCACTCGCTGGGTTTGCTTTACTCCGCATTTACTTATTTCACGGGCTTCCGTGTCAATTCTGGCGAATACAAACTCATGGGCCTCGCGCCCTACGGCGAGCCGAAATACGTGGACACGATTTTGCGGGAACTCGTGGACTTGAAAGACGATGGCTCGTTTCGGTTGAACATGGAGTATTTCAACTACGGCGTTGGGCTTACGATGACCAACGCGCGTTTCGATGCGCTCTTCGGTCGCGGACCGCGCCAACCGGAGTCCAAGCTCATGCAAAGTGACATGGACATCGCGCGTTCGATTCAGGAGGTGACCGAGGAAATCATGTTCCGGATGGCGAGGCACGTCCGCGCAGAAACGGGCATGAGGAATCTCTGCTTCGCCGGCGGCGTGGCGCTCAACTGCGTCGCGAACGGTCGCATCCTGCGGGAGGGCATCTTCGAAAACATTTGGATCCAACCCGCCGCCGGCGACGCGGGCGGCGCTCTGGGCGCAGCGTTGCTGACGTGGCATCAATACCTCGAAAACCCGCGCAGTGCGGACGGCAAAAGAGATTCGCAGCGCGGCTCGTATCTCGGCCCGGCGTTTTCGCGCGACGAAATCCGCGAGTTCCTGACGAAGCAGAACGCGCCGTTTGTCGAATTGAGCGACGAGGAAATCCCGGAGCGCATCGCGGACTTGATCAAGGCGGAAAAAGTCGTCGGCTGGTTTCAGGGGCGGATGGAGTTTGGCCCGCGCGCGCTGGGAGCGCGGAGCATCATTGGCGATGCCCAATCGCCGAAGATGCAGGAGGTGATGAACCTCAAGATCAAATTTCGCGAGAGTTTCCGGCCCTTCGCGCCGAGCGTGTTGCGCGAAAAAGTGTCGGAATATTTCGATTTGACCGAGGAGAGTCCTTACATGCTGCTTGTTGCGCCGGTGACGAAGTCGCAACGACGGGAGTTGACGGCGGCCGAACGGGAGCGGTTTGGGATGGAGAAATTGCTGACACCACGCTCGACGATCCCGGCGGTGACGCACGTGGATTATTCGGCGCGTGTGCAGACGGTGACGGCAGAGCATCAACCGATGTTTTACCGGACGATCAAAAAGTTCGACGAGAAATACGGCTGCCCGGCCATCATCAACACCTCGTTCAACGTGCGCGGCGAACCGATTGTGGGCACACCCGAGCACGCCTACGTCTGCTTCATGCGAACGAACATGGATTATTTGCTGCTCGGAAATTTTCTATTGGAGAAGAAAGGCCAGAAGCCGCTGGACAAGGACATTGATTGGCTGAAGGAATTTGAACTGGATTGAAACGAAGCAACCAACACCGTGCGGAGGGACGAGTTCCACGAGTCCCCATTTTACAAACCGAGATGCGGACTCTCGTAAGAGACCGGGGATGGGGACTCGTGTAACTCATCCCTCCGTGGTGTAAGGCGATGAACATTCGCGACGACATCAAACACTTGAAGGCCGGCGACCGTGAACTGCGAAAGTTCGGGTTCGCGGTGGGCGGCGTGTTTGCGTTACTTGGCCTGTTCTTCCTGCTTCGGCACAAGGCGCATTGGCCGTATTTCCTCTGGCCGGGCGCGGCGCTCATCGCCTCTGGCGCATTGCTGCCGCGTGCGTTGAAGTACGTTTATGTCGCGTGGATGAGCGTGGCGTTCGTGCTCGGATTCGTGATGGCACATGTCCTACTTACGCTGTTTTTCTTTCTTGTGGTCACACCCATCGGATTGGCGGCGCGGTGTTTCGGGAAAGACTTCCTCAGTCTGAAGTTGGATCGGCGGGCGGCGAGTTACTGGATTCGGCGCGAGCGGACCGTGAAATCCGCGGCAGAGTATGAGCGCCAATTCTAATCGCGCCGGAAGCGCCCGCTTCATGAACCGCAGCCGCAGTTGCGCTGATGGACCTGACACCGGAGTTGAAGGCGGGCGGGAAGGCGCTTTACTGTTGGGGTGGGAACAAAATGAGACTGTTGGGGGAACAAAATGAGACTAAGTG
>CAZNOE010000799.1:0-3277 GCA_964574525.1 uncultured Bifidobacteriaceae bacterium | reverse complement strand
TCGCCGATTACGCGCGACAGCACGGCGGGCGCTATCTTTTCGGATGCAGTTCCATCACGTCCCAAGACCCGGCAGTCGGCGCTTCCGCGTATGCCGATTTGTGCCGCAAGCATCTGGCGCAATCGCAATGGCGCACCCGTCCGCTTGCGGCTTACGATTGTTCTCTAAGCCAACTTGCCGCCGAGCCAGTGAAAATTCCGAAACTGCTCCGTGCTTATTTAACCCTCGGCGCAAACATTTGCGGCCCGCCCGCGCTCGATCGTCAGTTCAAGACGATTGATTTTCTGACGTTGCTCGACTTGGAAACAATGCCTTCGCTGGCGCGGCAGAAATTTCTGGGCTCGATGTGAAAGGCTGTCGCTAGAATTGAATGAATTTGACTTGTTATGGAAGATTCCCGAAATGGAGCTTGGCCCTTTTGCCAAAAATTTTGCGCTCAACGAATCCATCAGGCTGAGTCGGCCCACCCCGAACTCGCACCCCCCCGCCCCCTCGGTCAGACGGGACAGGACGGGACACGGAACGTGCGTTTTGGTGCGCGCTGGTGCGGTTGACGAAAAATGGAGTTTGCGGGAACACGAATGAATTTACACGGTCGCGCACGACGACGAAATCTTGAACGCTTTCAACTCCCCCCGCCTCCACCATATTTTTGTGCCATCTAAGTTTGTGAGTGACTTGACCGACACCGGCCTTCCTTACGCTTACACGCCCGAACTCTACTACCGCAAAGTCTCCGACGTGTTCGAATACATTTACGAAAGCTATATCGGTGAAAGTGCCAGCGTTTCCGGAATGGAAGTGAGGGAACCGATTTTAGGTTTGACAAACTCCTTCTGTCTCGGGGCTGCTTTCGCCATCATCAGAAGCGAAGCCTCAGAACTTTTATGGCATTCGTCGCGAACTCTTTGGTGCAGGGCCATCCACGGTCCAATGGCCGCCCTAACTCAGATGCACACAGTCATTCTGTCCAGGTTGACCCAACTTTTCCCGCGCCGGCATTCCATTCCGTAGCTTTGACGTCTGCCGGGCCTTTTGATTTTTCGGATACAGAATCGATAGTCGAATTGCGCAAGGCTTTGGACTGCGTGGGCTTTTCTGAAGACGGGGTGCGCAAAGCCCTGTCAGACCAGAGTAGCAGTTTGCAGCTTAAACGCATCGATTTCCCGCTTTATGAACACCGCCTGGCCGCACCCGAGCCACTTCACACGCTAATCAAGCTGTTCATGATGCAGCTTTGGCTGGATCCCGCCGAAGTCGCTCATGCGCTGGCGCCGGTCGAACTGGACCGGCTCGTCGCCCTTGGTCTGTTGGAACAAGGGCCGCGCGGCATTCACTGCATTTGCGGTCTGTCACTCTGCAAAGGGTTCGTCATCGCTCACGATCGTGTCGAAAAGGAGAGTCAGCGTCCTGAACCCAATCATGTCTTGGGCGTTAATCCTTCCGCCTTCGCTCTCGCGAACCTCACGGTTCGTCTGCCTGCGCGCTGCGCTTTGGATCTTGGCGCGGGAAGCGGAATACAATCATTGCTCGCCTCTCGACATTGCAAGCGCGTCATCGCCACCGATACCAACCCGAGAGCGCTCAATTACCTTCTGTTCAATGCGCGAATCAATAACGTCGCGAACATAGAATGCCGGCTGGGCAGCCTTTTTGAACCCGTCGAAGGTAGCGAGTTTGATCTGATCATCTGCAACCCGCCTTACGTCATTTCCCCGGATTCGGATTACATCTTTCGCGACAGCGGTTTGCCTGGCGATCTCATTTGCGAGACGGTGGTCCGCCAAGCCCCGGCTCATCTCGCTGCGGGCGGTTACGCGACCATACTCTGCAATTGGGCGCACAAGAAGACTGACGAATGGTCGCAACCTGTCCGGCGGTGGATCAAAGCTGAAGACTGCGACACCTGGGTTCTCCGCGGAGCCACGGAAGATCCGTTGACCTATGCAGCGCCTTGGATTCGCGACCAGGACAAAAAAGCTTACGGCGATGCCCTCGCGCGCTGGCAGAATTACTACGCTCAGTCTGGTATCGAGTCCCTGAGTATGGGCGCGGTCATCCTGCGCGGACGTGAGGATAACAATGCCGGCTGGTTCCGCTTTGACGATTGGCCAGCCAAACCTGCTGAGTTTTGCAGCGACCAAATCGTCCGTATTTTCCAAGCCGAAGATTACTGCCGAAGTACCACAGACCCCGCTTTGCTTGACCAAAGGCTTTCTCTGGCCGGTGAGCATTGTGTGCATCAGAAGCTGAAATACCAAGAGGGGGATCTGGTTTGTCAGACACGCCAATTGGAATTGGAACGAGGCCTTCGTTTCCAATGCAACGTGGATCCGCAATGCCTCTGTCTCATCGCTCAATTCGACGGTAAGAATACTCTAGCCGAAGTCATCCGAGCACTGGCGCGTACCGCTGGCCTTCCCGGGGAACAACTACAGCACCGTGTGCTTTCACTCGTGCGGCAATTTCTTGCCTATGGATTTTTGGTTCCCGATTTCACGAATTCGGCACCCACTACAGCCCGCCGGGCGGCGGGACCAGGCGTGGATGTCTCAACTGACAAGGCGCTGTGTGACGATGCGCAACGCAAATAAAGGAAAGGCAGAGTATGGATGAATCAGCAGGACCAATGAATAGACGCACAGTTCTGCAGCGCGGCCTGGCTATTCTGGCCGGGTTCGCCGGGCTGGAAGTCTTCGATCCTAAAAGTCGGCTTCGTGCTGAAGTGTTGGAGCCGCCAAACAGCGGCTTCCAAAGACTTCGTGTTTACGCACGACGTTGGCGAACTCTTTCGCAGAGTCACGTGCCCGGCGAACTACCGATTGCGAGCAACACCGTCCATCGGAAAGGCGACCTCTCAGCGGCCATCGATGGTCAAAAGACGGGTGAGTTCAGTGCCACCTGCTTCTTCCCTGTTTCCTCCTTTGGCACGCGCAATTCGTCCGGGACGAACATGGAGTTGCACACCTTTGCGCTCGGTGAGGACACCCTTTTCGGCATGGGTTCTTCCAATTCAGCCGGTCCGGGGCAAGTCTTCGCCATCCTCGGCGGAACCGGGCGTTTTAACGGCGCGCGGGGCAGCTATGTGATAAGCCCAGTCGCGGAGGAAGGTAAACAGGATTACACGGAGATCAACATAACTATCATCAACGAAAAGGTATAACTATGGCATTCGATGCATTCCTAAAACTATCCGGTATTGACGGCGAAAGTCAGGACGCCAAACACAAGGGTGAAATTGAGGTGCTGTCCTTCAGTTGGGCCGCTACTCAACCAG
>CAZNOE010000798.1:0-3281 GCA_964574525.1 uncultured Bifidobacteriaceae bacterium | reverse complement strand
GGAACAGTGGCGCGCAGGCATGACCTACGAAGACCTGATTGCACAAATGGACGCTGCGCTGCAATTCCCCGGCGTCACCAATGCCTGGACCATGCCCATCAAGGCGCGCATCGACATGCTGACCACCGGCGTACGCACGCCGGTGGGCGTCAAAATTTTCGGGCCTGATTTGAAAAAGATCGAGGACATCGGCAAAGCCGTCGAGATGATCGCCAAGGACGTACCCGGCACCCGTAGCGTCTACGCGGAGCGAGTTTCGGGCGGCTATTTTCTGGACTTCGTCATCAAGCGCGATGAGATCGCCCGTTACGGTTTCACCGTCATGGACGTCAGCAAGATCATCGAATCGGCCATCGGCGGGGAAAGCATCACCACGACCATCGAAGGGCGTGAGCGCTACCCTATCAACCTGCGGTATCTGCGCGAACTGCGCGACGACCTGGACAAACTGAGACGTGTGACGGTCAGTGCGCCCAACGGCGCCCAGGTGCCGCTGGCGCAACTGGCCGACCTGAAAATGGTATCCGGCCCGGCCATGATCCGCGACGAGGACGGCATGTTGTCCGGCTACGTTTACGTGGACATGGCCGGGCGCGACGTGGGCGGCTACGTGGAGGACTTGAAGCGGGCGGTGCAAGAGAAGGTCGAACTGCCTGCCGGCTATACCATCGTCTGGTCGGGTCAATACGAATTCATGCAGCGGGTCAAGGAGCGGCTGAAGCTGGCGGTGCCGCTGACAGTCGCCATCATCTTCGTGCTGTATTACTTCGTTTTCCCCTCTATCACCGAAACCCTCATCGTCATGATGGGCCTGCCCATGTCGCTGGTGGGCGCCGTGTGGCTACTGTTCCTGCTGGACTACAACATCAGCATCGCGGTATGGGTCGGCATACTCACGGTGATCGGCACGGCGGCGGAAACCAGCGCCGTGATGCTGGCCTATCTGGACGAAGCCTGCCGCCGCCGCCAGGCGACGGGCGGGTTGCGCACCTTGGACGATCTGATCGAAACCGTCCATAACGGCGCGCTGGAGCGCATTCGCCCCATGGTGATAATTGGCCTGGTGGATGTCATCGGCCTGCTGCCCGTTATGTGGGCCAGCGGTGCCGGCGCGGACGTGATGAAGCGCCTGGCCGCGCCCCAGATCGGCGGTGTCTTTTCGGCCATGATGCTGACCTTGTTCGTGATTCCGGCGGTTTACGTGATCTGGCGCTGGCACAGGGACATCAAACTTCTGGCAGGCAAGGCTAAGGAATGAGCCGTTCGGAAGCCATGACGAGGAAGGCCGATGACGCCAGGGCAGACTCGCAAGCCGCCCTTGCCACGAGCCGGTTCATCCACCGGAAAATCCTGGTCCGGCTGTTTCTGGGGTGGCTGTTGCTCAGCGCGGTGATCGGTGGTGTCGTTTTGTGGCTGGAGGTCAATCGCATCCAGCAGTTCGTGCATGAACTCGCGATTAGAGAATCCGCGACTTTCAGTGGGGAGTCCGCCCACAACCTGGAACGGCTGGATTCGGCAGCTCAACAACATCTGGCAGAGTTGGCACAGCAGCTGGTTGACCAGCACTTCCTCGTCGTCGAGCTGTATGACCACAATAAGCAACTCAGGCTCGAAGCCGTTCGGCAAGGACAGGAGCTTGCCGAACAAGGGATCGATCGCTATCGCCATCGATTCCCGCAGCAAGGTGAGTTCTCCCACGAGTTCCACCTCATCCGTGGCGAATTGCTGCTGGTCATCCTGGTTCCGCTGAAAGGCGGCCAGGATTTGCTGACCGGTTATTTCGAGGGTATCTATCAGGTCGATCGGCAGATCCTCGATTCGATCAAGGAGGATCTGCTTCGCTCGTTACTGTTTGTTACCCTTGGCATCACGCTTACCACTCTACTGATGTATCCGATCGTCCTGACGCTCAATCGGGGGCTGATCAAACTGTCCGGCGATTTGCTGAAGGGCAACCTGGAGCTGATGAATGTGCTCGGGTGCGCCATCGCCGAACGCGACTCCGATACCAACAGTCATAACTATCGGGTGACGTTTTATGCGTTGCGGCTTGGCGAGGCTATCGGGCTGTCCCGTGAAGACATCCACGATCTGATCGCCGGCGCCTTTTTGCATGATGTCGGCAAGATCGGCATCCGCGATCCGATCTTGCTTAAACCGGGCAAGTTGACGTCGGAAGAGTTCGAAGTCATGAAAACGCACGTCTCGCTGGGCGTTGATATTCTGAGTAAATCGACTTGGCTCAGCGGCGCCAAGGACGTAGTCGAATTTCATCATGAGAAATACGACGGCAGCGGCTACCTGCAAGGGCTCAAGGGTGAAGCGATTCCCCTGAATGCGCGAATATTCGCCATCGCGGATGTGTTCGACGCCCTGACTTCCAAGCGCCCCTACAAGGAATCGTGGCCGGTGCTGGACGCCATCGCTACGCTCGAACGGGACAGCGGCAGCCACTTCGACCCGCAGTTGGTAAGTGTTTTTGCGATGATCGCACTCCGTCTTCACGAGGAGATGAGTGGCCTTGAGGAACACCGGATGGAGGCGATGCTGCAACACCTCATCGCCCCCTACTTTTTAGCCACTACCATCAAGGTCGGCACCAAGACACATAGCAGTGCGTAGGTCGAGCCGCACTGAAATCCGATGGTGTAGGGCATGGTGTCGTTGAATTTATTCCCCCTGAGAACATCAATCCTGAACCCATAGGCACCGGAGCTTCTTTAGAAAATCCGTCATCATCGTTCAAACCGGAAGCCGAATCTCAAACGTCGTGAAGCCGCCCTCCGAATGCGCCAAAGCCTCTCCGCCATGGGCGTGCGCGATAGAACGCGTGATCGCCAAACCGAGCCCTGCGCCCTCGCCAAAACGCTGCCTTGATACGTGTGCCCGGTAGAAGCGGTCGAACAGCCGCGGCAAATGCTCAGGGGCGATGGTTTCTCCGGTGTTTTGCACCGACAAAACGACGGTCGAGACGTCGGAATCGTCAACGCGAACGGCTATCCTTCCCCCTTCTGGCGTATGGCGCACCGCATTCGAGAGCAGATTGTTGACCGCTCTGCGCAGCATCAACCTGTCGCCGAAAACAGTGCCCTTTCCAGAATAGGTCAGACTGATTCCCTTTTCCTCGACCAACGCTTCGTAAAATTCGACTAGGCTGCTCACCACCGCCACCAAATCGACCTTCTCGCGATGGGGGACGATGAGGTTGTTGTCCGATTTGGCCAGAAACAGCATGTCGGCAATCATCCGCGACAGACGCTCGAACTCTTCCGCGTTGGAAG
>CAZNOE010000797.1:0-3285 GCA_964574525.1 uncultured Bifidobacteriaceae bacterium | reverse complement strand
GCACCCACCCCCAAGCAGAGCGCCCAGGACGAGCGCGGTGAACGCAAAGTAAAGGCATTGGCTCATGTAGTACAATAAACCACGCGCAGCGGCGGCGAAATCACACCGCTGGCGTGGCAAAACAATGAAAGGACCGGCAGCGAAGCTTACTTCTGCCAGGTGCGCTTCTTGTGACGATTCGCGCGCAGCTTCTTGCGCCGTTTGTGCTTGTTGATTTTCGCCTTGCGGCGCTTTTTGATTGAACCCATAGGGTGCTAATGGAGTAACGGAGTGGCGGAGTAATGCAACTGAAACTTTCAAGAATCTTTCAATGGTACGCCTGAACCTGGCGTTCCTCTTCGTCGTCGTTCTCGTCCTCATCCTCAATCTTCGATTACGAGAACCGCGACGACGGTCGCATTTGACGTAATGTAGAGACCGATGTCTAGCGCGGCGGGAAATCGAACGTCACCTTCCCCGCGTCGTCCAACACGAGGTAAGCCGAGAACGGACGTCCCGCCTTGGAGATGAATTTCTCCAATAAATCCGTCTTGCGCTCGGTCAGCAGCTTCTGCATCTGCGCGCGCTCAATGGGCTGCTGCGCGATGACTTTGTTCGCCTTGAATTTGCACGGGCGCTTTTCCGCCTGTGATTTCTCACAGATGTACGTGCCGTCGGTTTCAAACACCGGCCCGCCGCACTTCGGACATTTGCCCACCGGTTCCTGACCGGTGAAATCCAACTTCACCACCGGCTCTTTGGGTTTGGCGTCCTTGTTTGCGACCTTGCCGGGCTTCGGTGCGCGCGGCTCGAACTCGAATCCCACTTTGCCGTCCTTCGCCACCAAATACGCCTTGAACGGCCTGCCCTTTTTCGAAATGAATTTGTCGAGTAAATCGGTTTTGCCGGTCTCCAGGAGCTTTTGTACCTGGGCGCGGTCAATCGGCCGCTGCAAAATGATCTTGCCCGTGCGGAACGAACAGGACTTCGCTGCGCCCACAGATTTTTCGCAGACGTAAGCCATCGGCGCTTCAAATACACGACTGCCGCACGCCGGGCACTTGCCGAGCGGCTCCTGCCCGGTGAAATCCACTTCCGTCGTCGTGCCGTCCTCGTTCTTCTGGTCCTGCCCGAAATCAAATTCCGGCTTGAACTCGGCTCCCATCTTGATGACGGCGGCAAACGGCTTGCCCATCTTGCTGCGAAAACCCTGCAACGGCCCGACCACGCCTTTGGTAATCAATTCCTCCACTTCGGGAATTTCAAGCTGGCGGCCCGCCACGATTTTCCACAGAGCAAAGTCACATTTCTGGCACTGGAACTTTTTGTAGTTCTCGTGAATTTCACCACCGCATTTCGGGCAGGGTACTTTAAGCGTGCCAAAATCCCCCGGCACCGTGTCGCTCTCGAAACTTTTGGCCTTGCGCACGATGTCGCGCGTCATCGTCTCGATCTCGCGCATGAACGCCGCGCGCTCGAACTGCCGCCGCGTCATCTGCCGCAGCTTGAATTCCCAATCGCCCGTGAGTTCCGGCGACGAAAGTTCCGGAATACCGAGGCCGCGCAACAGCGTGATGAGCGAAAACGCCTTGGCCGTCGGCTGCAATTCCCGCCCGTTCCGGTTGACATACTTTTCCCAAATCAAACCTTCGATGATCTGCGCGCGCGTCGCCGGCGTGCCGAGGCCCTTCTCAATCATCGCCTCGCGCAATTCCTCATCCTCCACCAGCTTGCCCGCGCCTTCCATCGCCGAGAGCAATGTTGCCTCCGAGAAGCGCGGCGCCGGTTTCGTCTGGTTGGCCTGAACCTCGACGTTTGTCGTCTGCACGGTTTCGTTCGGCTGCACCGGCACGAGGCTCGGCGTGTCGTCAGTCTGCGCCTCCTTGCCATAGACCGCCATCCAGCCCGCGTTCACCATCACCTTGCCCTCGGTTTTGAACGGCTCGCCTTCGACGCGCGTGATGCGTGTGGTCACAAGAAATTCCGCGGCGGGATAAAAAACCGCGAGAAACCGCTTCGTCACGAGGTCGTAAAGTTTGGCCTCCGGTTCGCTCAAATGTTTCGGCGCGACGGTTGTGGGAATGATGGCGAAGTGATCGGAAACCTTGGCGTTGTTGAAAATGCGCTTGTTCGGTTTGACCCAATCATTTTTCAGAATCTGGTCGGCGAACTGGCCAAGCGACGTCTTGTCGAGCATCGTCAGTGTTTGCTTCACCGTGGCCAGATAATCTTCCGGCAACGCGCGCGAATCTGTGCGCGGATAGGTGAGCACCTTGTGCCGCTCGTAAAGCGCCTGCGCCAGGCCAAGCGTGTTCTTCGCCGAAAACCCAAACCTTCCATTCGCCTCGCGCTGCAAACTCGTCAAATCGTAAAGCAACGGCGAAAGCTGCGTGGTCGGCTTGCTTTCTTCCGTAACGATGCCGGGCTTGCCCAGACATTTCTCGCGAATCGCCTCCGCCCGGGCAATTTCCCAGACGCGCTCCGGCTTGAGTTGGTCGTCACCGTCCTTCTTCGAGAACTGCTCATCAAACCAGCGCCCCGGATATTCGCCGGCCTTGGCGGCGAACGTTCCATGAATCTCCCAATAGTCCCGCGACACGAAATTCTTAATCTTCTCCTCGCGCTCCACGAGAATCGCCAGCGTGGGCGTCTGCACGCGGCCCACGGTGGTCAGGTGAAAGCCGCCGGATTTGGAATTGAAAGCCGTCATCGCCCGCGTGCCATTGATGCCCACGAGCCAATCGGCCTCGGAACGGCATTCCGCCGCATCGGCCAGCGGACGCATCGAAGCATCGTCGCGCAATTGCGCGAAGCCTTCGCGGATCGCGGCGGGCGTCATGGATTGCAACCATAGCCGTTTGATCGGCTGTTTGGCTTTCGTGAACTTGACGATGTTCCGGAAGATCAATTCGCCTTCGCGCCCCGCGTCGCACGCATTGACCAAGGCGTCCACGTCCTTCCGCTTGATGAGTTTCGCCAGGACCTTGAGCCGGTTCTCGTTTCGCTCGATGGGTCGAAGGTCAAAATGCGGTGGAATGACGGGCAAATGTTTGAACGTCCACTTGCCGCGCGCGGCCTCCACGCCTTCGGGCGGGATGAGTTGGAGCAGATGACCGACGGCCGACGAGAGCACATATTGGTCGCTCTCGAAATAGTCGTCCTGCTTCCTGAAACCGCCCAGCGCCTTGGCGATGTCGCTGGCGACGGACGGCTTCTCTGCAATGATAAGCGTTTTACCCATGTCTGTTGGTCGCACGCTTTCTACCGCTGAAATGCAAAAAAGCAATCAGAAGTTCCGGCGGCGCG
>CAZNOE010000796.1:0-3286 GCA_964574525.1 uncultured Bifidobacteriaceae bacterium | reverse complement strand
GAATGGCGCGCGGGCCTTTGGCGCCGATTTTTCGAGCCAATATCCGGTCGTCCCCTCCTTCACAGCGACACTCTCACTCGATAACCGAGAGACTTTCCAGTTCACGGCTCCGACCGATCCCAACTCCACGTTCTTTGGATTCGTATCGCTAACCCCCATCATGGATGTGACATTCAGCGACGGGGGAATTCTGCACCTCCAGAATGGCATCAATCTTCATGAGGAACTGATCGCGAATGTCTTCGTGGTAACGGTTCCAGAGCCTGCCGCCATTGCCTTGGCAGGAGTTGGCGCCGCCTTGCTTCTCGGCTGGCGGTGGCAGAGGATACAGAAACCGTGAGACTCAAAACCCGATTCAGGCATTTGGTTTTCTAAGCCGAAAGCAGCTTGTTTTCTTCGCCAGCACCGTTCACGTTTCAGCCATGTCCTTGAAATGGTTTTCTCTTACCTTCCTGCTTCTTTTGATGACGCCGGCCGTTTTGCCGGCGACTGATTCATCCGTCAAGCGGCCCAACTTCATCTTCATTCTGGCCGACGACCTCGGCTGGAGCGATCTCGGCTGTTACGGTCATCCGCAGATCAAGACGCCTAACCTCGACCGCCTGGCCAGGGAAGGCACGCTCTTCACGCAGTTTTATGTGAACGGCTCGGTTTGTTCGCCCAGCCGCTGCGCGTTCATGACGGGACAGTATCCCGCGCGTCACAAGATTCACGGTCACTATGCAACTCACGATGTGAACGCCGCGCGCGGAATGAACAACTGGCTCGACCCCAAAGTGCCGAATGTCGCCGTGCTGCTTCACAGGGCAGGTTACGCCACCGCGCACTTTGGCAAGTGGCATCTCGGCAACGGCGACGGCGCGCCGCCGCCCACAGAGTATGGCTTCGATGAAACGCGCACCGTCAACTCGAGCGGACCCGGATGGGACCAGCCGGACCTGACCTTTCGCACAAAATCTTCGGCGGCCATTGTGGACGAAACCATCCGTTTCATCACTGCGCACAAGGACCAACCGTTTTACGTGAACGCCTGGATGCTCATCCCACATGCCACGCTTAACCCGACTGACGAACAGATGCAGCCGTATCAACATCTCAATCCCGGCGGAAAAGCCTTTCCGTTCAAAAGCGCCGCGCAGATTTTCTACGGCTCCGTGACCGATATGGACAAACACATCGGCCGGCTTCTCAAGGCACTCGACGAGCTTGGCCTCGCTGAAAACACTGTGATTCTTTTCTCGAGCGACAACGGCCCCGAAGACATTCACATCAGCAACGCCGGCCACAGCGGTGTGGGCAGCGCCGGACCGTTTCGTGGCCGCAAGCGCAGTCTTTACGAAGGCGGCATCCGCGTGCCGGGCATCGTTCGCTGGCCGGGCAAAATTCCCGCTGGAAGAATTGACGACACGTCGGTGGTGGCCGGCGTTGATTGGCTGCCGAGTGTTTGCAAACTTGCGGGCATTGCGATTCCTGATGCTCATAAGCTCGACGGCGAGGATGTCAGCGACGTTTACCTCGGCCGTTCCCGCGTTCGCGCCACCCCGCTGCTGTGGGAATGGCGCTTCCGCATCGCCGGCGAGCCGTTTCATCACAGCCCCATGCTTGCCATCCGCGACGGCGATTGGAAATTGCTGCTCAATCCCGATCGCAGCCGCGTGGAGCTTTACGACATCAGGAAAGACCTGACGCAGTTGAGCAACGTGGCCGAACATCATGCCGACATGGTTGCGCGACTGAGTGAAAAACTTCTCGGCTGGCAAAAAGAACTTCCGCCCGGCCCAACCGATCCCGGCGCAGGGCAGATGAGTTATCCATGGCCGAGCAAAGAAAGGGCCACGCTTGGCGCGAAGAAGGGACGCCGAACGGAGAATTGATGCTTTCCGTGAACCAACCCACCCCCCACCCCTCCAAGGAGGGGAGCAGATCAGCCAACGCGCGACGGCAGTTCCCCTCTTGGGAGGGGTCAGGGGTGGGTTCACAGTTCCGATACGCGTCCAACGCTACAGGTCGAAGCGAACTATGAAACTCGCATTCTGTTTTGGATTGACGCTCGGTGTCGTTCAGTCCCTGTTCGCCGCCGTCATTGGCACCAACTCCACCGCGCTGCCACTTACCCACGCGCGTATCGCCGCGCTCCCAAAGAATCGCCAGCCGGACTGGCAGAAGTATCTCGGGCGTTCGGAGCGGCAGTTGCAGGCCGACCAAAAGTTTTTTCGCGCCGAGATGAGAAAACACGGCGTCAAGGAGTCGCTGTCTCCGCCGCCCGGTTCGTCGCGGAATCGTCTCACTCTGAATCAACCGGCAGTTTGGTACGGTCAAGCCGAAGCTCTGCGCATTGCCGATATTGTAGTTTCTTTTCAGACCCCGTCCGGCGGATGGAGCAAAAATCTGGACATGACCCAGCACTCTCGCGCGCCCGGCGAGCAGTTTGCCGGCGGCAACACATCAATCCATTTAGGTAAGTCCGACAATGATGCGCCGCGGGACAGCCAATGGAACTTCGTCAGCACATTCGACAACAGCGCCACGACCACCCAGTTGCGTTACCTCGCAAAAGTTGTTGCTGCGGTTGGACCTGATCGTGACGTGCCCTATCGCGCTGCCTTCCTTCGCGGGATTGATTACATCTTGGTCGCCCAATTTCCCAATGGCGGCTGGCCGCAGGTGTGGCCGCTGCAAGGTGGCTACCACGATGCGATAACTTATAACGACGACGCCATGATCAAGGTGCTTGAACTTTTGAGCGACGTGGCGGCGGGACAAAATGAATTCGCCTTCGTGCCTGAACGAACACGCAAACTGGCCAGGGCGAGTGTTGGCTGTTGCATCGAGTGCCTACTTGAAACGCAAATTGTCGCGGGTGGTCGCCGGACAGTGTGGTGTCAGCAACACGACGCGCTGACCTTGCAACCCACGTCAGCCCGCAATTACGAGATGCCATCCCAGTCCGGCTCGGAGAGTGCTGAAATTGTGATGTTGCTGATGCGTCTGCCCAACCCCAGCGCCAGGATTGTTGATGCCGTTCATGCGGGGGCGGCGTGGTTCGAGAAAACCAAACTGCGCGATGTCGCTTTCAAGGTTGTCGGTGATGATGGCCGCCAGCTCGTGCCGTCGCCGGGCAACGGTCCGCTCTGGGCGCGGTATTATGAAATTGGCAGCGACCGTCCGATCTTTGGAGACCGGGACAAAACCATCCACGACAACGTAAACGAGATTTCCAAGGAACGTCGCGATGGCTATTCGTGGTTCAATGAGACTCCCAGGCGGGCACTGGAGCAGTATTCCC
>CAZNOE010000795.1:0-3304 GCA_964574525.1 uncultured Bifidobacteriaceae bacterium | reverse complement strand
TTCGGGAAATCCACCCGAGCACTCAACCCCCATGCCCTACTGGGACGCCAATAAATTGGATTCATATCCACCGCGGCGACTTTAACGAGGCATTCGGTGGGGCCGGGCTTTGGCGTGGGCAAATCGCCGTAGGTGATGACCTCCGGCGGGCCGGTGCGGGTGATATATGCAGCTTTCATGTGTATGCTCCAAACAGTGACCGATCAATCGTGCGCTACACGGTCGGGCAGTTCGTTGCGGTCATCCGGACGACGCGGAAAATGCTGGGCCAGAAGTTCCCCTGCTCTGTGCACGCCATGGACGACTCCCTGCGTGAATTCCGACTTCTTGAAACTGCCGGACATTTCCGCGGCCATCGCCTGCCAAAACTCCGCACCACAACGCTTGTGGATTCCCTCGTCGCCAACCACGGCAAATTTGTGTGTCTTGGGCGCGACAAAAATCAACACACCGTTCCGCTCGCCTGTTTTGGTCATGCCCATTGTCACGAACGCAGCCTGCGCCGCCTCAATTGGATCAGCGATGTTCTTGTGACTGACGAACACGCGGATTTCGCCAGATGTCTTTCGCTCGGCTTCGCGAATCGCCGCAACGATGTCGTCGTGGCGAAGTTGTTTCAGGAATTCCTTCGCTTTCATGGCTTACCAACTTCCTCCCGCTCCGCCGCCGCCGAAACTTCCACCACCAGCGGAAAATCCACCGCCTCCTCCCGAAGACCCGCCCCCACTCCAGCCGCCGGAAGACCCGCCGCTGGTGATAATCCAACCGCCCGATGTCGAGCGGCCCCGCCCGCGATAAAAAGCGCCGCCTCCGCCGCGAATCGCGCGCAGCAGTCCCCATAAGATCAGCAACGCGATCAGGCCAAATATCATCAGAAACAAGATCGGGGCACCGTCCTGTCCGCGCGTCCCAACAGTCCTGCCCGTTCCTTTGTACTCACCCTTTGTGGCCGCGATGATGGCTCGCACACCCGCTGTCAGGCCACCATCGAAGTCGGCATTTTTGAAATACGGCTTGATCTCATCCTCGATGATCCGCTTGCACAGCGTGTCGGGTAACGCGCCCTCCAGTCCGTAGCCGACTTGGAGAAACAATTTGCGGTCCTGGGTGAACACAAACAGGACGGCGCCGTTGTCTTTGCCTTTTTGACCCGCCCTCCACGACTGCGCCACGCGCACGGTGTAATCTTCAATCGAAGAGTCGGACTGCATCTTCGGGAAAACAACAACAAGAATCTGGCTGGAAGTCTCGCGCTCGAAATCTTCAAGCGTTTGGTTGAGCTGCGCGGCGGTGGCTGGCGCGACCGCGTGGGCATAGTCGTTGAAATACTGCTTCGGCGGCGGCGGGAGGACTTCGGCGGCGCGGGCCGTCAGGCAGCACACCAACAGCAGTGCCGTGAATATCCTTTTCACCGGCTCAGGGTTTTGCCGGAGCCGGAGCAGGCGCGGGTTTGCCAAAATCAAACTGCACTTTCGGCGGCGTTTCCGCTCCCTCCGCCGCGGCGAAGTAGGGCTTCGCTTTGAAGCCCAGCCAGCCTGCAAATAAAAGGTTCGGGAACGATTTGATGGCGGTGTTGTAAGCTTGCACCGTTTCGTTGAAGCGTCCGCGCTCGACGCTGATGCGGTTTTCCGTTCCTTCCAACTGCGCCTGCAAATCGCGGAAGTTCGCCGTTGCCTTCAAGTCGGGGTAGCGCTCGATCACCACCAACAGACGCGACAGCGCCGAAGACAGCGCCCCTTGAGCTTTCTCGAATTCAGCGAGCTTGGCCGGATCGTTCGGCGCCGAGTTCGGGTCGAGCTTGACCTGGCCCACAGACGCCCGCGCCTGCGTGATTTCAGTGAGCGTGGATTTCTCGAAATTCGCCGCGCCGGAGACGGTGGCAACGAGATTGGGAATGAGATCAGCGCGGCGCTGATAGACGTTCTGTACCTGCGCCCACTGCTTGTCCACGTTTTGCGACAAACTGACGATCCGGTTGTAACTGCCGCCACCGATCAGGACAGCGACCAGAATGATCAACCCGACAAGGGCCACGATACCGCATCCGATAGCGAATTTTTTCATAGCCTTTCCATTCGCGCGCAGATTACGCAGCGAGGAAGTCCGGCGCAATTATAATGGCGGATTGGATTTGTACGCTATGGCTCGAATGAACATTTCAGTTCAGTCGCCGCGCCAAGTCGTTTCAAGTATTCCATCCGGGGAATTTCCACCGCACCAAGGCGCTGCGTTGCGGACGTGACCATTTGAATGTCGAAGAGCGCAAAGCCGCGCTCGCACAAACGATCAACCAAATGGCAAAGCGCGACTTTTGAGGCATTCGCGGCGCGGTGGAACATGGATTCACCCGCGAAGAATCCGCCGATACTCACGCCGTATATTCCACCGACGAGTTCGTCGCCCTGCCAGCACTCAACGCTGTGCGCGTGCCCTTGCTCGTGCAGTCGCGTGTAGGCTTCGATGAACTCTTGGGTGATCCAGGAACTGTCCCGTCCGGGCGCCGGCGCGGCGCAGCCTTCCATGACGCGGCCAAAGGCCTGATCATACGTAATCGCAAACGGACGGCGCTGAATGAACTTCGCCAGACTGCGCGGCACATGGAACTGATCGAGTTCAAATACTGCCCGCGGATCGGGCGACCACCACGTGATGGGATCAACGGTCCAGGGAAAAATTCCGTTCCGGTAAGCGAGTAAGAGGCGTGGCGTGGACAAATCACCGCCGATGGCGATGAGTCCTTCGGCATCCGCCCGGCAGGGGTCGGGAAAGCGCAGTCGCTGGTCCAGCACGTTGAGGTTCATGGAACGAGCGCGAAGTGCCGTCACGCCTGGCTCTCGCCGCGACGTGGCGGGCTTTTCACCCCTAGCGCGTCCAAGAGCGCCGATTCGAAATAGCCCGCGGATTCCATGGCCAGAAGATAAGGCGCATTTGTCTGAGTGACTTCGGGAATGTCGAGTTCCTCCGGTTCACCGAGCGCCAGCCAACTGCCGACCCGCACGTCGTTCAGCACTTGCAGCAGCCACTCCGTTTCCGAAGCCGTGAGCGTGAAACGCAGGCCGGAGTCTGACTCGCGAAAGCGCGTGGGTTCATTGAGCATCGCCAAAAGCAGCCGGCGATTTTCCCGGCGCTGTTCCGCGAGCCCTTCTTCGAGCAATCGCTGGTTTTCCCGGTGGGCTGCGCCTTCGTCGGATTTGCTGAGCTGATGGTGCGCGGGCGGAACGAGCGGATAAAGTTGCAGGATTTGAAACAGCAGGCCCTTCTCCCGCTTGCCAATGCCGAACGTGAAACGGTCCTTGTCCGCGCG
>CAZNOE010000794.1:0-3315 GCA_964574525.1 uncultured Bifidobacteriaceae bacterium | reverse complement strand
GATCGAATAGCGCTCAGCTTTCGGAGGTTTGCCGATAGGCTTCGGCGAGCAAAGTGACGGGATGCACGATGCGCAAGGGCAAGCCGATTTTTTTTGCGCCGTTGATAAGTTGCAGCAAGCAGCCGGGATTTCCAGTGGCCACGATGGTTGCGCTGGTGGAGCGAATGTGCTTGAGCTTTCGGTCGAGAAGCTGGTCGGCCATTTCGGGTTGAACGAGATTGTAAATCCCGGCGCTGCCGCAGCACCACGAGCTTTCGGGAAGTTCAACGAGCTTCACATTCGGAATCGCTTTCAGGAGCTCGCGCGGCTGCGATGTGATTTTCTGTCCGTGGCACAAGTGGCAGGACTCGTGGTAGGTAACGATGGTAGGGCCGACCTGATCGGCTCTACCGAATTCGTCCGGTGGCTGCACGACAATCTGTGCGAGCCATTCGTGGATGTCCTTGACCTTCTCGTCCCACAAATACGCACGATCGCGGTACCCGGGATCATCCGCGAGCAGCTTGCTGTAATGCTTCAGATGTGAACCGCAACCGCCGGCGTTCGTGATGATGGCGTCGAATTGCGGGGGCGGAAACTGATCAATGTTTTTACGCGCGAGTTTCTGTGCCAACACCCACTCACCGTTGTGCGCATGTAATGAGCCGCAACATTGCTGATCCGGGGGTGTGACCACCTCACACCCGTTGCGCGCCAGCACTTCCACCGTGTCGCGATTGATGTCGCTGAAAATCAAGTCCTGCGCGCAGCCCGTCAGCATTGCCACGCGATATTTCTTTTCACCGACGGCCAGCGTGACTGGCGCGATCAGTTCGGCGGAAAAATATGGCTGGATTGTGGGTGTAATGGCTTCCAGGTCGCGCAGCCGTCGGGGGAGCAATTTCAAGACACCGCTCTTGCGAACGAGTGCTTGCAGTCCAAGTTGCTGATAAAGCCGCAAAAGTCTCCCGACCCATTGCAGACGGGCATGCTCCATGAAAAGCCACTTCACCGTAAAGGCGCGGATCAAATTGCGTTTGGGCGAATCGAGCACGTGCGCTTCCTCGGCCTCGGCACGCGCGTGCTCGAAAAGCTCGGCGTAATTCACCCCCGCCGGACAGGCCGTCACGCACGCGAGGCAGCCAAGACAGAAATACATTTCGTCGGCAAAGGCTTTCGTGGCTTCCAGTCGCCCGTCTGCAATTGCCCGCATGAGCGCGATGCGCCCGCGCGGGCTGTTGCGCTCCAGCTTCGTCGCGTCGTACGTTGGGCACGTCGGCAGACAAAGTCCGCAGTGCATGCATTGCTGCACGACGGAGTAATCCAAATCTTTCAGGTGCGAGTGCGTCTGGTTCATCGACGGCGCGGATAGGAAAGCAGAAAGGCCAAGCGGCGGGAATGTTTTTTAGAACTACACAACTAATTTTGAATTTCGAATAATTTCGAATAACGAATGGGAAGAATTATTGTTGGCGATCCCACAGGCCTTGCAGGAGTCCCCAGTCGAATTGGCGCTGTTTCCAGTGTACTGCTAGTTCGGCTTCGCGTCCGGTGCTGAGAGGAGTCAGGGCGGCGGGCTTTTCCGATGGTGGAGAGAGCGATCGTGTGTAGCTGTTGACGGAAAAAATGCCTCGGTCGGAGTGGCACGTATAACAGGTCTTTAATTGAACGGCTTGAAATTTTTCCGAATCGACCGGTTCGTTCGAACGGTCGCGCGGCTCAAACAAATCTATGCCTTTGCCCATGAAATGCACGAAGACGAAGCCTTTCTCGTCTTTACCGATGGCGCGGAGAGCCCCGTTTTGTCGGCGGTCCATTTCAAACTCAAACACTTGTTGAGCGTCCTGGGAGATTTGATCCATGCGTTTGATTTCCACGTAACGGCGAAGTTGAATGCCTTCGGTGATGTGAGTTGGTTGAATGCGGCCTTGGGTATCAATGACGCACATCTGACGGACGAGCGCCCACTCGGTGTTCGTAGGAAATTGTGTTAGGTTTGAACTCAATACCATGACGTACCTCGGCTCGTTGGTGCTGACCCACTGGAAGCGATTCGTTTGATAGGTCCACACGCGCTCGAACGATCGAAGGGATTCCAAATACGACATGGCGGATGCGCGGCCCGCGGGCAGGCGCACCATCACGAAGAACGCCGAATGCCCTTGAAAAAAATGGACGTGGCTTTCGGCGACTAAGGTGTCGCCGTTAATCCCAACGCTCACCCAGTCGCTGTTCGTTTGGAACAGGCCCTGAGGCAAAGCGGACAACTTTTTCCGGTCGGCTTGCGCGTAATTATCCGGGAGCGACGCGATTTCATTTGTCGTGAGCGCCAGCCGGCGGATGGCGATGGCTAGCCGTTGCTGAAGTTCTTTGCGGACACGTTTGCCATCATCATCCCGCCACGACCAGCCCTGGGTGGACCAGTCAAACAGCCACCAAAGATCGCGCTGCAGCAAAGCGCGTTTGAGCGGGTCTTGAATCAACTTCTCGCCGTGCGTATCAATGAACTCATCCAGAACGCTGACCGCCTTTTGATGCGAAGGCTCGTCCAACAAGTGCTTCGTGGTGTGCCAATAAAGAATGTCCAATTCATCCAAGCCATACGTTTTGTTGTCGGGCCCGGAGCGAGCGAACAAAGTTTCGTTGATGCGATTCCAAAGGTGTTTTGGGTGCGGGTCGTAAATGGTGCTGTCGTTCGATGGAGGCCGACCGTAGAGGCTCAAAGCAAAGAAGCACATCGTAAGTAATAACGCGGGCGCGCTGGCCAACCGAAGGGCTTTCATACTTCGAGTCTTTCGTCTTTCATCGGGCGTGGGTCAGGGCAGAGTAAAACGTTTGTAAAACAATTGTCACGAAGTGTTGTGATTTAATCGAACATCTTGCCGGGATTTAGGATTCCATTCGGATCGAGAGCCCGGCGGAGTTCGCGCATGACGCGCATTTGAGCGTCCCCGGCAAACTTAGGAAGAAAGCTCTTCTTCGCCAGGCCGATGCCGTGTTCGCCCGTGATCGTTCCGCCGAGCCGAATGGCTTCGTCGAAGATTTCCCTGAACGCTTCTTCCACGCGGTGCATTTCCTCTTTGTTTCGCTCGTCGGTCAGGAACGTTGGGTGCAGGTTGCCATCGCCCATGTGCCCGAACGTGCCGATGCGGAGCTGGTATTTGTTCGCGACTAATTCCACGTGGCGAATCATCTTCGCCAGCTCGCTCCGCGGCACAGTCGCGTCCTCGAGAATGGTTGTCGGCGCGACACGGGCCAAGGCTGAGAAAGCGCTGCGCCGGGCGGTGGCGAGCTTGGCGCCTTCCGCGTCATCTTTCGCGACACGGACCGCCAGCG
>CAZNOE010000793.1:0-3325 GCA_964574525.1 uncultured Bifidobacteriaceae bacterium | reverse complement strand
AACATGCGTCCCAGCCGATGCAGGACTTCGCCGGTGTTTTCGAACCACCAGCCCAGCATCGTCAGCAAATCCACTCTGGCCGTCAGCAGCGGAATGCCGATGAGCAACACGAGCGCGTTGCCGAGAAAGATGACCACGGCGGAGAAAAGATAGCCCTGGCTCGTGATGTCCGATTGCCGCGTCTTCAAGATGTGCGAGGTCAGCGTCACGTGAAACGAGTAAGCCGCCCCCACAAGCAGATGAAACCACACGAGATAGCTCTTCCAGTTCCACGCCAGATGGCCGAGGGCGAATAGCGCCACGACGATGGCCGCGTACAACGGGAAAAAATACGGAGCGAGCGCGATGAGAAAATTGGTCTTGCTCACAACCACATGCCCGCCGTCAGGGGTGGCCTTGAATTTTTTAACGCTGCCGCCGAAGAGCCACGCCCACAGCGCATGCGTCAACTCGTGGCCGAAGACGTAAATCCACATCGGCTTGGGCAGGAGCAAATAGATCACGACCCAGCACGCGGCGCCGGCGAGAATCGGGACGAGCGTGATGTCCGCGTCCCCACACGCGCGCATCACCATCCACAAAGTCTGTCCCGCGCCGATGCACACCGGCAGCAGCAAAATCGCGAGAATCATTTTCACCCACTTCGGCACGGGCGGATTGTTTTGAAAAATCAAACGTGCCGCGAGCGAAAACCGGGACGGCGAGAGTCCTCGCGGGCATTGGACGACAAGTGGGCTTTGCCAGGAGACTCGCCCTCCCTCACTTGAATTTTGTCACTTGTCACCCGTGACTCGACACTCTCCGCATGACGCAAGATCAGGTTCTCCAGGTTTTCCGCGACACCGGCGCGCTGCTCGAAGGACATTTTATCCTTCGCAGCGGCCTGCACAGCCGGCAGTTTTTTCAATGCGCCCTGGCTTTGCAACAGATGCCCGTCGTCGAAAAACTCGGTGCAGCGCTGGCCACGAAGGTGCGCGGATTGAGCGCCGCAACGGTCGTTTCGCCAGCAATGGGCGGACTCGTCATCGGCCAGGAAGTTGCGCGACAACTCGGTTTGCGTTTCATTTTTGTGGAGAAGGAGGAGGGCACGCTCGCGTTGCGCCGTGGATTCAAGATTTCGCCGGGCGAAAGAATCCTCGTCGTCGAGGACGTGGTGACGAAAGGCGGACGAGTTCAGGAGACCATTGACATCGTGCGCGTTCATGGCGGGCAGCTCGCGGGTGTGGCGATGTTGGTGGACCGATCAAACAGCTCGGTGAATTTCGGTCTGCCGATGGCGAGTTTGATTTCCCTGCATGTTGAAACGTTCGAGCCGGCGAAATTGCCGCCTGAGCTCGCGGCAATTCCGGCGGTCAAGCCGGGCAGCAGGTAGTGGCGTTTGGAGTTCCGACTTTAGCCGGTACGAACCGCGTGAAGGCGGAACTCCCAACGAGCCGCTGTGCCAAGCCGGTTGTGCCAGGCCGCTTTTGACTGTGCCACCGCGTCCCCACTGGCGCATGCTCAAATCGAAGCCGCAGTTATGGTTTCACTCACTTTCCGGCACAACCACGACTATTTTCGCCTATAGCCCACTCTTGGCATTGGCATAGCTTAGAAGCCTGCGGACTCAGTGTAAACCAACCAGTTTTCTTATGGCAAAAGTTTTAGGCATTGATTTAGGAACGACGAATTCCTGCATGGCCGTCATGGAAGGTGGGGAGCCAGTCGTGTTAGAGAATTCTGAAGGACGCCGCATCACACCGTCGGTCGTGGCTTTCACCAAGAGCGGCGAGCGCCTCGTGGGCGACGCGGCCAAACGCCAGGCCGTGACCAACTCCCGCAATACGATTTATTCCATTAAGCGTTTCATGGGCCGCAAATTCCGCGAAGTGCAGGAAGAGATCAAACGCATGCCCTACAAAGTCGTCGAGGCTTCCAACGGCGATGTGGCGGTCGAAGTAGAAGTGGACGGCAAGCCGAAACAATTCTCCCCGCCGGAAATCTCTGCGATGATCCTCGCCAAGCTCAAGAGCGACGCCGAAATGCGTCTCGGCGAGAAAATCACCCAGGCCGTCATCACCGTTCCCGCTTACTTCAACGATTCACAGCGCCAAGCCACGAAGGACGCCGGCAAGATCGCCGGGCTGGAAGTGCTCCGCATTATCAACGAACCCACCGCTGCGTCACTTGCCTACGGCCTCGACAAGAAGAAGGACGAGAAGATCGCCGTGTATGACTTGGGCGGCGGCACGTTCGACATTTCAGTTTTGGAAATCGGCGATGGCGTTTTCGAGGTCAAGGCTACAAACGGCGACACGCACTTGGGCGGCGACGACTGGGACAATCGCCTCATGGATTGGATTCTCGACGAATTCAAAAAGGAGCAAGGGATGGATTTGCGCAAGCAACCTGACGCGCTTCAGCGTATTAAGGAAGAGGCCGAGAAGGCCAAGATCGCGCTTAGTTCCGCGCAGCAATACGAAATAAACCTGCCCTTCATCACGGCGGACGCCAGCGGGCCGAAGCACATCAGCATGAAGCTGACCCGGTCCAAGATGGAACAGCTCTGCGACGACCTTTTCGAGCGCACGGTTGGGCCAGTGAAGGCTTGTCTCAAAGATGCCGACATCGTAGCCGAGAAGATTGATGAATTGGTTCTAGTGGGTGGCATGACTCGCATGCCGAAAGTCGTCGAAGTCGCCAAAACGCTGGTCAATAAAGCGCCGCACCAAGGCGTCAATCCGGACGAAGTCGTGGCGATTGGCGCAGGCATTCAGGGCGGCGTGCTCAAGGGCGATGTGAAAGACGTGCTGCTGCTTGACGTGACGCCGCTTTCACTGGGCATTGAAACGCTGGGTGGTGTGTTCACTAAGCTGATCGAGCGCAACACCACGATCCCGACGCGCAAATCGGAAATCTTCTCAACGGCCTCAGACAGCCAGCCGGGCGTGGAAATCCACGTGCTCCAGGGCGAGCGGCAATTCGCGCGCGACAACAAGACCATCGGCAAGTTCCACCTCACGGATATTCCACCCGCGCCGCGCGGCGTGCCGCAAATCGAAGTCACCTTCGACATTGACGCCAACGGGATTTTGCACGTGAGCGCCAAGGACCTCGGCACGGGCAAGGAACAAAAGATCATGATCACCGCCAGCAGCGGCCTCTCGAAGGACGAAATCGAGAAGATGCGCAAGGACGCGGAGGCCCACGCTGATGAGGACAAGCAGAAACGTGAAGAAGTCGAAACGCGCAACGAAGCCGACAACGCCGTCTATCGCACGGAGAAAATGCTCAAGGACAATGCCGACAAGATTTCCGGCGACGACAAGGGCAAGATCGAGAAAGC
>CAZNOE010000792.1:0-3337 GCA_964574525.1 uncultured Bifidobacteriaceae bacterium | reverse complement strand
CAGTTGCTGATCGTTTTGATTTTCCGCTACTCCAACGCACAACAATCAATTCTCCGCAGCGTTTCACGCGGGGGTTTTGACGGGGAGCGCTACCTGTCCATGCTGACGATCGCCACGGTGATGGTGACGGTGCTGGCTTACACCCTGCTCCCGCTCTACGTGGCGCTGGTCGGCGGAGATTTTGTCGCCAAGGAGGTGGAAGACGGCACTCTGCGAATGATACTCTGTCGTCCGATTTCCCGCGTGCGTTTGCTCTGCGTGAAATGGCTGGCGGGATTTGTGTTCGCCTGCGTCCTTGTGCTGTCACTGGGGGCATTTGCCCTGATGTTCTGCGCCCTTTGGTTTCCAACCACAGGCGGATTGTTCATCGCCATCCCCGGCCAGGGGCTGGCGGTTTACGAGATGGCAGACGGCCTGAAACACTATGCGCTGGCGCATCTTTTCCTGGTCGCCAAGGCAAGCACCATCCTGAGCCTGGCTTTCATGTTCTCCTGCTTCGACATGAAACCGGCGGCGGCGACGGTCCTGGCGTTGTCGTTAATCCTCATTGACCGCATTTTGATGGAGCTTCCCTACTTCCAGGACTTGCAGCATTGGTTTCTTGGAGATTACTTGAATGCCTGGCAGATGATGTTTGCGGAGCGGATTCCCTGGTGGAGAATGGGCGAATCCCTGAGCGTCATGATCGGCGTAAGCCTGACCTTCGTGGTGATCGGCGTTACTGCTTTCCAGGTCAGAGACATCAAGTCTTGAGCAGCGAACGTCAAAGAACCCTTTCCCTCACCCCTCACCCTAACCCTCTCATCTTCAGAAGGGGAGAGGTAATCGCGTCCTGGCCAGTGAAAAAACAAGAGCCTTCAGTCCCCTACGCGAGAATCTCGCTGATCACTTCGCCATGCACGTCTGTCAGCCGCCGGTCAATTCCATTGTGGCGAAACGTCAGCTTCTCGTGATTGATCCCCAGTTGATGAAGGATCGTCGCGTGAAGATCGTAACAGTAGGTCGGGTCGGTGACAGCTTTGTAGGACCATTCATCGCTCTGGCCGTAGGACGTTCCGCCTTTGAAACCGCCGCCCGCGACCCAGCTCGCGAAGGTGAACGGATTGTGGTCGCGGCCCTTGCTGCCCTGACTGCACGGCATCCGCCCGAACTCCGTCGTCCAGATCACAATCGTGTCCTCCAACAGGCCGCGAGCCTTCAAATCTTTCACAAGCGCGGCGGCGGGCTTGTCCATGCTGCGCCCCATGTCGAGATGGTCCCTGGCCAGGTCCTCGTGGCTGTCCCAGTTGCGCCGGGGAAATCCGTTGTCGGCGCCGCTCCAGACTTGAACAAAGCGCACGCCGCGTTCGAGCAACCGCCGCGCGACCAGACATCGCTTGCCGAAATCTTCCGTGATGCTTTCGTCGAGGCCGTACAGTTGTTTCGTGGCGTCCGATTCGCCGGAGATATCCAGCACTTCCGGCGCGCTCAGTTGCAGTTTCGCCGCGAGTTCGTACGAAGCAATGCGCGCATCCAGCCGCGAATCGCCCGCGCGCAACGCGAGATGAGACTGGTTCAGCTTCTTCAGCAGGGCTTGCGTTTCGTTTTCGCTTTCGGGCGTGATGAACGTCGCTGACTTGGGCGGAAACAAGTCATAAATCGGATTCGGTTTGCCGACGCGGATCATCGTGCCCTGGTGGGTGGCAGGTAGAAAGCCGGAGGCCCAATTGGACGCGCCGTTCGGAGCAAAACCGCGCACGTCGGGTAGCACGACGAACGTCGGCAGATTTTCGGTGAGGCTCCCAAGAGCGTATGAAATCCACGCGCCCATGGCCGGAAATCCCGGCAGTACGAATCCGGAGTTTTGCATAAACGTCGCCGGACCATGAACGTTGGACTTCGAGATCATCGAATGGATGAACGCGATGTCGTCCACGCATGAACCGATGTGCGGGACAAGGTCGCTGATCCATTTCCCGCACTGGCCATAAGGTTTCCAATTCCACGGGCTTTTCATCACGGCGCCGGGGTCGCTCTGAAAAAGCTCCACCTTGCCGCCAGGGTCGAATTTCTGTCCGCTCCGTTTGATGAGTTCCGGTTTGTAATCAAATGTGTCGCACTGGCTGGCCGCGCCGGACATGAACAGTTGCACGACGCGCTTCGCCCGGGCGCGATGATGCAAGCCGCCGTTGAACTCCGCGCGCGGCGAACCGGTTTCGGCGAGCAAGCCGTGCTGACCAAGCAGGTGAACCATCGCGATTCCACCCAGCCCACCGCCGAATCGCCAGAGAAATTCCCGGCGGTCAATCAGGCGCGAGTCTTCCGCGCCGAGTTGAATCGGCGTTTGCTGCGAGGAGCAGACGTGGCAAGCGTGCTCTGTCATCAGTCCACAAACATGAATTCCGAAGTATTAAAAACGAGCCGGCAAACGCTGGCCATCCCATTTTTCCGCGCGAAAGGGACCAGCTTGCGCAGTTCCAACGCGGTGGGGCGGCGATTCAAAACCAATTGATAAACCTCCTCGATCTGCTTGTTCAAAGGGCCGGCGTTCGACACCCGTTCCGCCAGGTGCTCGCATTGTTTCAAGACGAACGGGTTGTTGAGGAGCGCGAGGGCTTGGAGCGAGGTCAACGTTACGCTGCGTTTGGGCGTGAGGATTGAAGCATCGGGACAGTCAAGCGAGTCCATCAGCGGGTCGGGGACGCTGCGCACGGTGAAACGGTAGATGCTGCGCCGGCGCGCAGCCGGGCTGTCCACGTCGAATTGGGTGTAGTCGTAAACCGGCGAGTGATCGTCTTTGAAATAAAACTGCCGGACGGCCGGGCCACCCATCGCCGGGTCCAGCCGGCCACTGATGAACAGCAGCGAATCGTGAATGGATTCAGCGTCGAGACGCGCGCAGTTCATGCGCCAGAGGTAGCGGTTGTCGGAATCGAGCAAGGCGTAATCCGCCCGGTTCGCGGAGCTTTGCCGATACGTGGCGCTGGTGGCAATCAGCCGATGCAGATTTTTCAGCGACTCGCCGTTGTCGAGAAACCAGAACGCCAGCCAGTCGAGCAATTCGGGATGAGTGGGCAGCGCGCCCATGTGACCGAAGTCATTTGGAGTTTCAACGATGCCGCGGCCGAAATGATAATGCCACACGCGGTTCACAAAGGAGCGGCGCGTGAGCATGTTCTTGGGGTCGGTAATCCATCTCGCCAGCGCAGCACGGCGTTGGCCTTCATCGGTGTCCAGAATCTGAAAGCGCGAATCCGGGCCACACACGGCCGCAATACCGGCAGGCGACATCGATTCTCCCGGCTTCTTCACGTCGCCGCGCGCGAGCAGATGGACGGGGCGCGGCGTTTTGGGCGGG
>CAZNOE010000791.1:0-3344 GCA_964574525.1 uncultured Bifidobacteriaceae bacterium | reverse complement strand
TTCTCAAATCAAATCCTTCCACTCTTCAATCACCGCCCGCATTTGCTCGGCGGCGTTTAACCTTGGTTTCACATGCTTGAGACTGAACCACGGCAACATCCCGAGCAGATCGGGCGTCACAAGTATTTGTCCGTCGCAATCCGGCCCCGCTCCAATGCCGATGATTGGAATCGGAATACGGCGCGAGATTTCCTTCGCCACGGGCGGCGCGACCAGTTCGAGCACGACCGCAAACGCGCCCGCGGCCACGAGAGCGTCGGCATCGGCAACCAACGCCTGGTGTTCAGGTTCCTTTTTGCCTTTGATGCGGTAGCCACCTTCCTCGTGGACGTGTTGCGGTAACATGCCGAGATGGCCGCAGAAAGGAATACCCCCGGTCACGATGGCCCGGACCTGTTCGATGATCTCCCGGCCGCCCTCAGCTTTGACAGCCTCCGCGCCGGCAGCCACGAGTCGCCGCGCATTTTCCACGGCCGAGGCGACCGTTTCGTAACTGCGGTACGGCAGGTCGGCGACGAGTAGTGCCCGGGGTTTGGCCCGGGCCGCGGCGCGCACATGATGTTCCATTTCGTCCATCGTCACGCAGGTCGTATCGGGATAGCCGAGCACGACCATGCCCAGCGAATCGCCCACCAGGATGAACGGGATGCCGACCTCATCGAGCAGCCGCGTCATCGGAAAATCGTAAGCGGTGAGCGCGGCAATTCTTTCCCCGCGCTTCTTCATGGCCCGAATTAGGTCCGGAGTGATTTTGGAACTCATGTTCGCTTTCGCACGGAACGCCGGTCTCCGATCCGGCGCAATGATTCTGGAACTGCCAACACGCCGGGTCGGAGACCGGCGCTCCGCCTTCAGCCGCGGTGGAAGCTCCCCAGCAATTCCTCGGGCGAAGTCGTGGCCGTGCCGATCTTGCCGACGACAATGCTGGCTGCGTGGTTGGAAAGAATCGCCGCCTCGACCGGCGATGCTCCCGCCGCGATGGCGAGGGTGAACGTGGCGATTACCGTGTCGCCCGCGCCCGATACGTCGAAAACCTCCTGCGCCACCGTCGGAATGTGAAAGGGCTTCTGTCCGCGCTGGCAGAGCAACATGCCCAACTCACCGAGCGTGATGAGCAATACCGCCGGGCGCAGTTCGTTCAAGAGACGTTCCGCCACCCGCATGAGGTTCGCGTCGGCCAGCGGATTCGGATGGCGCGTCTCATCCGGCAGTCCCGCGAGTTCAAACGCCTCCTTGCGATTCGGCGTGATGAGCGACAGGTCCGACAGATTGACGTGATGCACGGGCTTGGGGTCAAGGCTGAGCCACACGCCGTGGCTGCGGCACAGCGTCTTGAGATCATCGAGCAACCGCTGCGTGACGACGCCTTTGCCGTAATCGCCCACGATGACCGCCGATGTCTCGCGGATGTTCGCCCGCAGCCGGGCCAGCAATCGCCGCGTCAGGCGCGGGCTGAGACCATCGCGCATCTCGCGGTCAATGCGCACCAATTGTTGTTGGTGGGCAACGACGCGGGTCTTGACGCTCGTCGGACGCGAATCTCCCGCCAGCAGACCGCGACAACCGACACTCTGCTCCTTCAGTAATCGCTTGAGTTGGCGCGCGGCGGAATCACGACCGACCGCGCCAAAGATTTCCGTCGGGACGTTGAGTGCAGTCAGATTGCGCGCCACGTTCGCCGCGCCGCCGGGCATGAAACTCTCGCGCGCGAAATCCACGACTGGCACGGGCGCTTCCGGCGAGATGCGCGCCACACTGCCCCAGATGAAATGATCCAGCATCACGTCGCCGATGACGGCGATGCGGACTTTTGTCGCGGCCCCCAGCAACTGGCGCACGCGCGCGGCAGTTAAGTTTTTTCGGTTCATGCGATTGGAGCGCCGAGCACCGCCTCGACGTGTTGATTGGAAATTGTATCATCGCGCCGAGATCGTGCTCGGCGTTCCGCTGCCCGTGTGTTCAACCCGAAAACCGAAGTTGAGATGGGGAGCGCGCGCGCCTCGCGTGCCGTTTTCCGCGCCCTCGCGGAAAACATCGAGTGTACGAAACAATCGAAAGGTTTCGGAAAGCATCGTATGCGAAAGGGCTGGACGCGAGGCGCGTCCAGCGACACCCGAGGGCGGGCGTGCTCCCCAACTCCGGATTTTGGGTTCAATTCCTTTTGCATCACTCAATCCAGAAAAGCCGTCAGCGGGCTGGTTGGACTGGCGGTTTCTTGTTGCGTCGCCAGGCCGGATTCGTAAGCGGCGCGGCCCGCATCCACCGCCATCTTGAATGCGATGGCCATCCGGTTGGGCTCGGACGACACCGCGATGGCGGTGTTCACCAACACGGCGTCCGCTCCCAGTTCCATTGCTTCAGCGGCGTGGCTGGGCGCGCCCAAGCCAGCGTCCACGACGACTGGAACGGTGGCCTGTTCGATGATGATGCGAATCTGGTCGCGTGTCTGAATGCCGCGATTCGAACCGATGGGCGAGCCGAGGGGCATCACCGTGGCGCAGCCGGCATCCTGCAATCGTTTCGCGAGCACCGGATCGGCGTTGATGTACGGCAGCACGGTGAAACCTTCCTTCACCAACATCTCGGCGGCTTTGAATGTCTCCACCGGATCGGGCAGCAAGTAGCGCGGGTCGGGATGGATTTCGAGCTTTACCCATTTGGGCAATCCGGCGGCAGCGGCGAGGCGGGCGAGTCGCACGGCTTCCTCTGCGTTCATCGCGCCGCTGGTGTTGGGCAGCAACAAATATTTTTCCGGATCAACGAATTCGAGAATGTTGGCGAACGGATCGCGCTTCCCGCTCAGATCCGCGCGGCGCAAGGCGACCGTGACTATTTCCGTCCCGCTGGCGGCCAGCGCATCACGCATCGCTTCCGGCGACGAGAACTTTCCAGTGCCCAGGATCAGGCGCGAGCGGAACATCCGTCCTGCGATGATCAGCGGTTGATTGGCAAAGGACATCGCGGGCAATGTAGTCAAGGAGGCCGAGGCTTGTCGAGAACGTGGAACTCCCCGGTAGTGGTACATTTGCCATTTCGGTGGGGCGAGCCCCCTCGCGAGCGAGCTCGGCAGTAGCCTCGCCCCACCTTAATAGACGAGGACCAGCACGGCAGCTTGCTCCGCCGATTTCACTACGCCCTCAAACTTCCGCTCCTTCGTTTCCGGCTCCTTCAACTTCGCCGACACTTCCGGCACGGATTCCAGAAAGGTAGGGACGCTTTCCACAGCGTCCCTACCTTTTTTTGGAAGGGAATGAATGGGACACGGTGGAACGCGTCCCTACCAACTCTTCACCGCGTAATTCACATTCTCTCCCGACGCGTCGGGACTCGCCGCCAACGCCGCC
>CAZNOE010000790.1:0-3348 GCA_964574525.1 uncultured Bifidobacteriaceae bacterium | reverse complement strand
GCAATCGAAGGCCAGGCGCCTTCCGGGATGCGGTTCGCCTGCGCCTGCTTCAACAGGGCGGCCGCCGCCGCTGGAGAATTCATGGCAGCCTGTGCCAGAATCCCATAGGCGAAGTCAGGATTGCTGGCCGCCCGATCTGACGATTGGAGGGCCATGTCAATCAACGCTGATACACCCGCCTCATCGGGCAGTTGTGCCAGCGCAATCTTGGCATAATAGTCCCACTTGGTGGCGGCAGCCTGGATGTCCGAAACGACGCCGGGGTCGCCGATATGGCGAATAATTTCAAAGAGTGGAGCCACATCGACGCCTTCCAATTTTCCCGCCCCAGCCAGGGCCAGGGTACTGCGGGCGGCATCTGCCACCGCATTGAGGTATTCGCCGCCCGGCGCCACATGATCAAGCGTCCGGCCCAGCAGCGCGATCTCGCGCGGTTCAGCCGTGGTTTGCAGAATGTACAATAGCGTCGGCACGGCCTCCCGACCCTCGAAATTGCCCAAGGCGTCAATCAGCGCCATGCGCAACGTCGGAAAGCCCAACTGATTCCCGCCTTTGACCACTGAAAAATCGTAGTCGGTATTCTGTTCCATGAATTCGCGGATGGCGGCCGCACCCGTGGGACCGGACTGAACCAGGTTCCACAAATTGCTCTTCCACTGCTGCGCTTGAACAGCGGTGATCCCGCCGGCGCCCAGTTCCAGCGCGTGCAGGCTCTTGATGAGTTCGCGGGTGTAAGGCGTGGCCGGCGTGGTGACGGTGGCGGGCGCATCCGCCAACGTGCCCGGGACAGCGGGAGCCGGCCCTCGCGACCTTGAATCCGCCGTCGGTGTGGCTTTGGTGGACCCGGAGCCCGGACGGACCGGCACCGACCTTTCGAAAGTACCCGGCTCCGCATCACCACCCGCAACCGCCGCGCCGGAGCCTGATGACCAATGGCCGCGAACCAGCCACAAGCCGGCAACGCCGACCAGGAGCAAAGCGCCCGCAACCGACCATAAGACGGTGCGCGAGACCGCGCCGGAGCAGCGGGTGCTCGACGCCTGCGACAATTCATTCGGCTTGGAACCATTCATGTTTTATCCTCCTGTTTTTCTCCGGACGCTGTTTATTGTTCAACTCATCGCCAGCCCTCGAATCAAGGCCAGCGGCGCGCCCGGTAAAATCCCTTTGCGGCTCCGCCAGCGCTGGAATCAATCAGTTCAATCTCCGGGCCAGTCAATTGGTTGGTGCTGAGCGGGGCCCAGGACTGGGGTTGGAGCGTGGCGGATTTTTCGATCACGTAAAACTGGTTCGTCTCGCCGCTCAGGAAAAAGTGAAACCCGTTCTGGGCAATGTTGGTCTGCGGCGCGGCCCGCAACACCACCGGGACTTGAGCGTTCAGCTTGAGTACCCAATAATCGGCCCCGCCAAAACTGGCGCTGGTCTTGATACCAGACACGCCGGACTCCGAATCGCCGCCTAACAGCCAGCCGCCATCCGATGTGGGCTGCAAGCTCACGTTCAATTTTCCGTCCTGGCTTGCGCCGCCGTACGTCTGGTCCCAGAGCTTGTCGCCGCTGGCATTCACGCGCACCAGCCAGCAATCGCTGAAACCATAATTCGTGCTGGATTTGTTCCCGCTAACACCGGAGTCGGACAATCCCCCCAGCATAAACCCGCCGTCCGCCGTTTGCGCGAGGGCCGTGAGTGCCTCATTGAACGTGCCTCCGTAGGATCGGTCCCACACCTTGTCTCCGTTGGCGTCCAGCCGCAGCACCCAATAATCGCTGGACCCGAAACTTGCACTGGTCTTGTTGCCGCTCACCCCGGAAAAGGACTCGCCGCCCACAATGAATCCACCATCGGTCGTCTGCCGGATCTGCACGTTCAAAGCGCCGTCATCGGCGCTGCCGCCATAAGATTTGTCCCAGAGTTGATTGCCCGCCGCATCCAGCCGCACGATCCAATAATCATAGCCGCCATAGTTCGTGCCGGTCTTGGTGCCATCAACCGGCGAATTGGTGCTGGCCGGCGAACTCGAACTGCCCGCCAGAATGAATCCGCCGCCGGCGACCTCTTGCAGCGAGGCGAGTCTGTCATCGCCGCTCCCGCCATACGTGCGGTCCCAAAGATTGGTGCCATTGGCATCGAGCCGTACGACCCAGAAATCGGCGTCCTCTCCCGCCGTGCCGTAATTCGGGCTGGTTTTATTTCCGCCAATCCCGGACTCCGAATAGCCGCCGAGAATGTAGCCGCCATCACTCGTCTGTTGGAGGCTGAACAGGATATCATCGCCCGTGGCGCCGAAGGAAGCATCCCATGTCTTCCCGCCGTTGGCGTCAATCTTGACCACCCAAAAATCCCTCGAGCCGAAGCGCCGGGCGGACTTGTTGCCGCTGATGCCGGAATTGGAAGAGCCGCCGAGAACAAAACCGCCATCGGCCGTGGCGCGCAGACAAAACAAGGGCTCATCGTTTGTACCGCCATAGGTTTTGTCCCAGAGTTTATTGCCGCTGGCATCCAGGCGCACAACCCAGAAGTCACCATTGAGACCGGCGGTCCCGAAGTTCACACTGGTCTTGTTGCCGTTGGTGCCGGAAAGGGAATAGCCGCCTAGAAGATACCCGCCATCGGAGGTCTGCTCCAAACTGTAAAGGATGTCGCCGTTGGTCCCGCCGAAGCTCTGTTGCCATTGCAGGGAAGGGAGCTGGCTGTAGCCCGGCGAAGTGACGAAAAACAGGAGCAAGAGGGCGCGGCCAAGGGCCACAGCCAGAGGCGAAAGTCCCGGGACGCGGCCCGTGAAGGTTTTGCGAATCGGCAATGCGGGTGCAAAAAACGCTCGGAGCATATACGACTTTAGATTCAATGTGACAGCGGGCGTCATCCTCAATCGGTGCTTAGAATAACACAGTTACACTCTGCGACAAGTAGTTTCAGGACGCGGGCAGCAAGTTATTTTCTCTGCCACTGATCTGGCTTCGCAGCGGTTGCAGGAAGTCCTCGGAATGCCGCGCGGCTTGGAAACCCCTTCCCGCGCCCGGGTTTGGACCGGGTCCTTTTCCCGGCTGCCAAAGTTACCTTCATGGGCAGCCTCGACGATTTCGAAATCGCGCATCGGAAACCATGAATCACAGGTCGGCGACGGTGGCGCGCCAGCGTCTTGGAGTGCGGTGGGTGAGGGGTGAGGGCATACACCGCTTTGGAATTCGGCAGAACATCCAATACCCAACCTCGAACACCGAATGAGCAAAAGCGGTGTCAGCCCCGTTCCCCGCCAGCCACCGCACTCCAAAACCTCGCGGCCGTTCGGGCGGTTCATGGAAAGCCTCGGCCTCCACCAATGGACTCGCATTGGAACCATGAACCGGC
>CAZNOE010000789.1:0-3357 GCA_964574525.1 uncultured Bifidobacteriaceae bacterium | reverse complement strand
GGCCGCACGCCGATGGTCCAGGGCGGCGACGATGGCCGCGATCATCATCCGAATTGTTTTACGATGTGGCTGGCCGGCGGCGGTGTGAAGCGCGGCGTCACCATCGGCGAGTCGGACGAATTCGGCTTCAATGTCACGCGCGACAAAGTCCACGTGAACGATCTGCACGCCACGATTCTGCACCTGCTGGGCTTCGACCACACCAAGCTGACCTACCGTTTTCAAGGACGGGATTTCCGGCTGACGGATGTCGCGGGTGAAGTTGTGCACAAGGTGCTGGCGTGATCAACCACGGCTTCGCACAACTGGTTGACATTCCCGAGATCTGGAAAGCGGAGGCCGGCCAGAATTACTTGAGTGTGCCATACGGGTTGACGGACTCGCGGTAACGGAATTAGATGTGCCAAATATGAAGCTCAACGCAATCTTTGCCTGGCTTGTCGTATGGGCTTTTCAGGCGACCGCCGAGGCCCCAGCGACGCTTCCCAAACTCACTGGCATCGTCAATCTGCCAGGATTCAGAGTGGCGTTGCTGGAGAAGGTGGAACGCATGAAGTACACGCTGGTTTTGCGAGAAGACGAAAGGCACGACGAAATCGAACTGCTGCAAATCCTCCCTGAAATCGCAACCGTCAAGGTGAGAATTCGCGGCAAATCAGATCCGATTAGCTTGAACATGCAAAGCATCTCCCCTCCAGAAAAGCCAACGGGGGTTGGATTGCTTTTGGAAAACGCCCAACTCGTTCCGATCCTGGGACTCTACGGCGAGATGACGAAACGGTCGGTGCTGCGCCCGCCGACATTGGCTTCCACATCCATTTCAATGAACGGGGCGGTCACCAATTCAGCCGAGGCGGCGCGGGTACTGGAAAAGGCTCTGGCTGAAAAGGGAATCGTTACAATTCCAGATGGAGACAAATTCGTGATGGTTGTGCCCAAACACATGGCTGCAACCGCGATACCCCGCTCGGCGCAAATCAAAACCTCGGACACAAAGACTTCCACACCGACAATCCGTGCCAAGGACATTGTTTTTTTTGGTGCTACGCTGGATCAGATAGGAGCCATTTATTCTGAATTCGCAGGTCGCAAGTTTGATCAAAGCCAGCAGACGCCTCCGTCACCCATAATAGCTTTTCAGAACGTGACGCCGCTAACCCGCGAAGAGTTCTTTTACGCCATGGATACGCTGCTGGCTTGGAATGGGATCAAACTCGTTCCCGCCGACGGGGGACTCATGCGAGCAGTACCGGTTTCGGAAAAGTAAGAGGCGTCGGGATATCGCTGATCAATCCCCGGGATTATTCGTCTGCTTTCTCAATCAATCTTAGAATCGCCAGTGTGTTGACCTGTGCCTTAGGCACGAATGCGCTTACTTCGACAAACTCCGACAACTTCGATCCATCCGCGCTGCGTTCGGAGCAATGATCGTTGTCGCCCCACGGGCCCAGACCATCGAGCGTTGGCACCGCGTCCCAAATCAGGTTGCCATCGCTCAGTCCACCGCGCTCTTGAAGACTTACGGGAATCTTGAGTTCATCGCCCGCCTGTTTCCAAAAATGATAGAGGTGATCTGTGGCAGGATTGCGCGGCCAGGGCCTCGTTTCCGTAAGAATCTCCACCTTCACGTCACAGCGAAAACCATCCACCGGACTGCGCACCTCACCCGGGCCAGCGAGCGCCAGCAACGCATTTTTCCCGTGTGCATAGGCTTCGGGCGTGAACGCGCGGAACTCCCCTTCGGCCACCGCCTCGTGCGGCACGCGATTCAAGACTGTCCCACCGCAGATCGTTCCCACGTTGAACGTGAGGTCGCGCGAATAATTCGTCAGCGCGGCGATGTGCGGAAGCAAATGCCCGAGTTGCACGACTGCATTCGCGCCTTGCGAATGTTTTCCGCCGGCGTGCGCACCGCGTCCGGTTACAGTCACGCGCCAGGCCGCGCGGCCTTTGCGCGCCACCACCATCAGGTTGTCCTGACCCAGCCGCCCTTCCGCTTCGAAAACCAACGCCCCGAGCGTCTGGCCGTCAAACCGGCGACGGCAGACATCGCCGAAGTCGGGTGAAAATCTTTCTTCCGACGAGTTCAACAGCAGCTTCCACGTGATGTCTTCGAACACGTTCGGCGCATGTGCACGCAAAGCCGCCAGCACCAGCCACATCATCACGGTTCCGCCTTTGATATCCTGCGTGCCCGGGCCGAAGATACGATCGCCTTCCGGCTGCCAGTGAAAATTGTTTCGTGCTTCCTCCTCCGGAGGAAATACCGTGTCCAAGTGCGATACCATGGCGATGCTCTTTGGAGAACGTCCACGCCGCGTGAGCACGAGATGGTTTCCGAATTCCGGATTCGTGGACGGCACGAATTCCGGCGTGAACCCGAGCGGTGCAAAGCATTCCGCCGTGAACCGGCCGAGCCGGTTCACACCCTCGAGATTCGCGGTGAAGCTGTTCATGCAGACCATCTGCCGGAGCATCTCCAGCGCGGCCGGCATTTGTTGATTCAGAAATTCCTTCAACAATCCCACATTCAGCATGAGATGAGGGTGTGGCGAATTCTTGCTGCGGTCAACGTGGGAGAAATGCTTTCACTCCTCGGAGTTGTGGTTTAGTATGCGCGCGCAATGAAAATGGTTGGTTACCTCTTGTTCCTTCCGGCGTTCTGGCTTTCGCTTTCAGCATCAATTCAAGCCGCAGATTCACCGTCAGCGAAGCCGGCCGCGAAGACCTATCGCAACCCTTTGCTCACGGACATGGCCGATCCGCATGTCATCCATGTGGACAATAAATACTATCTCTACGGTACAACGCATACGAGAGGCTACGATGCCTACGTTTCCCATGATCTCGTCAACTGGACGAACAAGGGGCTCGCCTTCGATGATCCGCGCCGCGGCGCGTGGGCGCCGGATGTATTCCACAATAAGCGGGACGATGGGAAATTCTATCTCTACTACACGGACAACATCCCGGATGCAAAACCCGGTGGCGCGCACAAGCAAATTGGCGTGGCCGTGGCCGACAACCCGCTCGGCCCGTTCAAGGACAAGGCGGTGCTCGCCACGGACGCCATTGACGCGCATTTGTTTCAGGACGACGACGGCGCGTTCTATCTTTATTACGTCGAATTGACCGGCGGCTTCAAGATTCTCGCACAGCCGATGGCCGATCCGCTGATGAAGAGGGGTGAGCCGAAAATGGTAATTCGCCCGACCGAAGGCTGGGAGAAAATCAGCGGCCACGTGACGGAAGGGCCGTTTATGCTGAAGCGCAACGGCGTTTACTACCTCACCTATTCGGGGACGGGTGCTGATTCGCCGAACTACGGCATCGGCTACGCGACGGCGAAATCACCCC
>CAZNOE010000788.1:0-3362 GCA_964574525.1 uncultured Bifidobacteriaceae bacterium | reverse complement strand
AGGAGCCATTGCGTCCGGCGGCCATTCTTTTCGCAGAACGTGACCAGCGCGGTGAGGGAATCGCCGGGGTTGATCGCCTCCCCGTCGGTTGGGGTTTCAATCTGGTCCAGCGGGATTTGATTTGTCCGGGCCGCCTTCACCAGTGCCGGGCAAGGTTGAACTGCGGCGAATTTCGCGGTTAATTCCGTCTCCGCGCCCCGAGTTGAAAGGCACGATGCGAACAGTGCCAGCGAAATTGTCTGAGCGGGTAAAAGTTTGAAGTGCATCGCGACTGACTTCTAGGACAGCACATCGCGTGTGGCGTTCAAGCGCCAAACACGCAAGGTGCGACGACTTTGAACTTTGAACTTCGCGCGCACGCCCGTATAACCACCGCGTGTCCGAGCCGTTCCGCCAGCCGATTGACGCCAGCACGCGCTACTGCGCCGTGTTCGGGCACCCGGTCAGACACTCCGCCTCGCCGGCCATGCAGAACGCGGGCATCGGGGCGCTGGGATTGAATTGGCGCTATCTGGCGTTCGATGTTGATCCGAAGGATTTGCGCGACGCGATTCTTGGCGCGAAGCGAATGGGCTTCATCGGTGTTAATCTCACCGTGCCGCACAAATTGCTCGCAGTGGAAATGGTGGACATGCTCGACGAGTCGGCCAGAACATGGGGCGCTGTAAACACGATCCGCTTTGAGACTGGCGACGGCGGCGTTGCTCGCTCGTACGGCTTCAACACGGACGCGGACGCCATTACGCAGTCGTTGCACGAAGATTTGGGTATGGAATTGCGCGGAGCGAAAGTGTTACTCCTCGGCGCCGGTGGGGCAGGGCGCGTGGCGGCCCTGAAACTGGCGGCGGATGGGGTGAGCGAACTTCATCTCGTCAATCGCACGGAATCAAAAGCGGTGGCTGTGGCGGAGGAAATCCGCCAGCACCATCCCGCTGTCAAAGTCGGCGTTGGCTATCCGGGGGCGGAAGTTGATCTGGTGCTCAACGCGACATCGCTAGGCCTGAAGCCAGATGACGCTTCGCCGCTGGAGGAGAGGAAGTTTTCGCTGCGCCAAGCGAAGGCGGTTTACGACATGATTTATCGTCCGGCAGAGACCGCTTTGCTGAAAGCTGCGAAAGCTGCGGGCTGCCGTGCGGCCAACGGCATCGGCATGTTGCTCTATCAAGGAGCGAAGGCGCTCGAAATCTGGAGCGGCAAACCCGCGCCTGTCGCCGTCATGCGCCGTGCGCTCGAACAGAATGTTTACGGAGGGGAAAATGAGAGGTGACCGAAGCGCTCTTGTTCAGCGCGACAGCGTCTTGGACTGCGGCAGCCCTCTGCCGCTTTGGGATGGTGCCCGGCCACTCAAAAGCGCCAGAGGGCTGGCGCAGTCCAAAACCTTGCGGCGGTTCCGGCGGTTCGTCGAGACGCCGGTCACAACTCCGGTCAGATGCCCCTCTGAAATCCAATGCTGAAACCGATTTTCGATCCTGAACTTTGGGCGCGCGTGCCTTTCGAGTTTTGGGCGCTCGTGTTCTTCGCGCTCGGCTGCGCCGTGGGCAGTTTTCTGAACGTGTGCATTCACCGGATGCCGCTGGGGATGAGCGTTGTCTCGCCGCCGTCGCATTGCCCGTACTGCAAGTATTCCATTCCGTGGTATCTCAACATTCCATTGGTGACGTGGCTGTGGCTGGGCGGTAAGTGCAAAAACTGCGCTGCGCCGATATCGCCGCGGTACTTCCTCGTCGAGTTGCTCACCGGCGTGGCTTTCCTGGCTTGCTGGCTGGTGTTCGGCGGACAATCGGCGGTGCTCGCGTTGGTGTATGCGGTGTTTCTCGCCGGCTTGATCGCTGCGACGTTCATTGACTTCGAGCACTTCATCATACCCGACGAAATCACAATCGGCGGGATGGTCGTCGGTTTCGCGTGCTCATTCTTTTTCCCGGCGTTGCACGGGGAGCAATCTCTGACGGGCGGAATGAAGCAAAGCGTGCTCGGCATCATGGTGGGCGCGGGGCTGATTTATTTCATTCTGCGACTGGGCAAACTGCTGTTCGGCCGTCAGAAGCTCGCCCTGCCCGCGAATACCAAAATTGTTTTCTCAGAAACCGCGGTGCATCTGCCGGACAAGGACATTCCTTACGAAGAACTTTTCTATCGGCAATCGGATGTCATCGCGATGCAGGCGCACACCGTCGAGTTGGTGGATCGTGGCTACAAGGACGTGCTGGTGCGGTTGTCACCAAAGCGGCTCCGCATCGGCGATGAGGAGTTGAACCCGGAAGAAGTGCCGCACATGGAGGCGGTGAGCGCGGAGATCGTGCTGCCGCGGGAAGCAATGGGCCTGGGCGATGTCAAGTTCATGGCAGCCATCGGTGCATTCCTCGGCTGGCAGTCGGTGATTTTCTCGCTGACGGTGAGTTCGATCATCGGGTCGTTCGTGGGTGTAGCGCTGATCTTAATGGGGAAGCGGGAATGGTCGTCGCGCCTGCCTTACGGTCCATACATCGCACTGGCGGCAGCCATCTGGCTGTTTGGCGGCAGGCGTCTCCTCGAATTGATTTTCCGTTGATTTCTTCACCCTGGGCAGAAAAAGGTTTTGAATTCCGCACCGTTCATCGCCAACATCCGCGTTCCATTGGAGCTCAAGCTTCAGCTTGTTCCGGTTAAAGCTTGAACCCCTATCATGATTGAATGAAACGCACGCACCATTGCAATGAACTGCGCCCGACAAACATCGGGCAAACGGTGACCTTGACCGGCTGGGTCCACTCGCGCCGCGACCTGGGCGGCTTGATCTTCATTGATGTCCGCGACCGCGAAGGGCGCACGCAGACCGTCTTCGATCCATCGGATTTGCCGAAGGAATTGTTCGACAGCGCGGCTGCGCTGCGTTCGGAGTGCGTTGTCGCGGTCACCGGCAAAGTTCGGCAGCGACCGACGGGCACGAACAACCCGAAGATCCCAACCGGCGAGGTCGAGTTGATGGCACAAGCGCTCGACGTGCTCAACGTGGCTGACGTGCTGCCGTTCCCCGTGGATGACCCGGAAGCGGCGGGCAAAGTGAACGAGGAGTTGCGTCTGAAGTATCGTTACCTCGATTTACGCCGGCCGGAGATGGCGCGCAACCTCCGCCTGCGGAGCAAGGTGGCCACCGCGACGCGCGTGTTCATGGAGGAGCAGGGCTTTCTCGAAGTGGAGACGCCGCTGCTGTTCAAGTCCACGCCCGAAGGCGCGCGCGAGTTCATCGTGCCGAACCGCCGCGAGCCGGGCACGGTTTACGCCCTGCCGCAATCGCCGCAACAGTTCAAACAAATCCTGATGGTTGCCGGCGTCGAGCGCTATTACCAACTGGCCCGCTGCTTCCGCGACGAAGATCAGCG
>CAZNOE010000787.1:0-3363 GCA_964574525.1 uncultured Bifidobacteriaceae bacterium | reverse complement strand
CGAGTTTGACATTCATCCGGGCACGCGGTTGGAGTGGGCGAAGGCCGGCGAGGGAGTCATCACCGTCAAGCCGTTGCCGGGCCGCGGCGAACTGGCCCGCCAACTGATGGGCGCGGGGCGGCATCTGCTCAAACCCGGCGCAGACCCCATTGGTGACTTGATTCGGGAACGTGAACAGGATGACCAACTCAACGAGGCCGACAACCGGCGATGACTCACTTGCTGGACACCTCGGCGTTGCTGGCGCATTACCTCGCAGAACCCGGCGCGGAGCGGGTGCAGGCATTGTTAGAGGACGCGGCGGTCGTGGCCGGGGCTTCCATCCTCTCCCTCTACGAGTTTGAACTCCGCCTGCATCAACTCGGCGTGGATGCGGGGATTCGTGCCGCTGAACTGAGTCGTTACCCGCCTTGTTGAGCGAGGTTGTGGACGTGGATGAAGCCGTGCGGAGCGAAGCGATTCGTTTGCGAACCAGCGCAACCGCTAACGTCGCCGCAATGGATGTGTTGATTGCGGCTGCGGCTTCGCTGAAGAACTCGACGCTGGTTCACCGCGACCCGCATTTCGCCGCCATTCCGCCGGACTTCTTGAAGCAGGAAGTTTTGCCAGCGAAATGAAAGGCAGGCGAGTTGTCGAAGTCCCCGCCGACGCCGACTTCGTCATCGAAGGCTGCGTTGATCCGCCGTCACTTCGCTATGGCGTGGCAGGGTAATGATACATGAAGCGGCGCGGACCACTCTCCCGTCATGACTCTCAGCGCGACGTCATGAACTCCCAAGGCCTTCGCGAGCAGGTCGCGGTTTCCGCTGCGCTCCGTAAGGGGAAATCTCCCGGTGGCGGACTGGGGGCAGTTCCAACAATCGGCTTGGGTTTGGCGGTGTGGCGTCCGCAGCCCGTTGTTCTCCGTTTCCCCGGTCAAAGCTGGAGTTTCAGCACTCGCTTCAGCGCGTTGCCGACGGCACCCATGTTCTCCGGCGACAAGCCGCCCAAACGGCTCACGAAGCGTTGTTCGGACACGGAGCGAACCTGAAAGGCGTCAGCGGTGGAGGTCTTCGACAACCCGTTCTCAGAGGACGGCTCCAACCGCACCATCCAAGGCGCCTGCGCGTAGCGGTCTTTCCAGTCGGTAATGGGGACGATGACTCGGAGCGGGAGAATGCCAACCTCATCGTCGTTCACGATCACAGCCGGGCGCGTTTTCTTCATTTCCGCGCCCAGAGTCGGCGAGAGATTGATGAGCCAGATTTCACCGCGCTGCATGGAAGTCCTCGCAATCCAGGGCGGTGAAGGCAGTCAGGTCGGGATCGTTTTGGTAGTCGGTTCGCAAGGCTTCGGCAGCGGCCGCGAGGCTGCGGGGAGCCGTGCCGAAGGTGGGATGCGCCTGGCTTTGTTGGCGCAGGGAGCGGGCGAGGTACTCCAGCATTTCAAATTGCTCTTGGAAGGGCAGCGACTGGATTTCGCGAACGATGTCGGCTCGAATCATGGGGGTAGAATCGCGCGCTCGGGTGTGGGCGTCAAGACCCGGTGCGAGCCCGTCTGCCGGCGTTATGTGCCGGCTTGCGACCTACGCGCCGGCCAGTGACCAAGTCGGCCGTACCAGCACAGACAGGCGGATGATCCTTGGTGAAGAACCTTCCTCCATAAAATCCCGTGAGCGAACCAACCGCCCTGCCTGCTTGCGTCGCCCGCGCGAGGCGTTTAAGATGACGCGGTGAGCAAAACATTGACCATCCAGGAAGCGCAAGGGCAGTTGTCGCAACTGCTGGAACTGGCACAGGCCGGTCACGAGGTCATCATCCAGGACCCGCAAAAAGGCAAGGCGCGCCTCGTGCCCGTGGCCGAGCCGTCGCCAGGGCCGCGGGTGCTCGGCTTGCACGCGGGCCGTTGGACGATGGCGGATGATTTCGACGCGCCGCTGCCGGATTCGTTCTGGCTGGGCAAAGAGGCTTGATGAACCTGCTGCTGGACACCCACGCGTTCATCTGGCTTGACGACGAACGACAAAAACTTTCTCCCGCCGCCGTCCAGGCTTGCTCCGACAGTGCGAACGCGCTGTGGTTGAGCGCGGTTTCGTTATGGGAAATCCAGATCAAGATGCAACTTGGCAAATTGACTCTGCGCGGCTCGCTGGCGGAGATTCTTCGCGAACAGGCAAAGGCCAACGGGCTGCAAATCCTCTCCTTGCACGCGCCGCACGTGCTGGAATTGTCCGGCCTTCCGTTTCATCACAACGATCCGTTCGACCGAATGTTGATTGCCCAGGCCAGGCATGAAGGCTGGGAAATCGTCAGCAAAGATTCCGAGTTCAAAGCGTATCCGGTTCGGGTTATTTGGTGAACCGGCAACAATTTCTACTCGCGGGGGTTGGGCCAGTTCAGATGCTTGTGTAAAAACTCAAACGTGCCCACGCCGTTGATGGTGTGCGGCCCGTTGAAGAACTCGATGGCGGTCCGGTCGCCGATGCCCAACTGATCGTAGAGACGGCGCACTTTGGCGTATTCGTAGGCCACCCATTCGTCAATGCCCACCCCGTCATTGTGACCACGCTCGACCATGAACGGGCGCGGAGCGATCAGCGCGGCCATCTCGGCGTAATTGAAGGTGTGGCCCAGATTCCATTCCGGCATCTCGTACTCGCCGGTGTACATGTAGCTTCCCGGAAAATCCACGGCGACGTTTTTGCGAACCCATTCGTTGAAGTCGCCCGAGCAGATGGAGAGCGCGTAACGATCGAGGGCCGCCGGCACCCGCATCGCCGTCTTGCCGCCGTAGGACAAACCGTAAAAGCCAATCCGCTTGGGATCAACAAACGGAAGTTCCGAAAGCCAATCGAGTAGCCGGTCGTGTTGGGCGATGATGATTGAGAAGAGAGATTTTCCCAGTGGATTGGCTTTGCGCTGGAGCACGCGGAACTTGTCCTGGCCGCGGTAAGGATTGTGCGGGACAAAGACAACAAAGCCTCGCTCGGCCAGACGCGCGCCAAAGGCCTTGTAATACCGAAAGCCGCTGCTGCTCGCATCCTCGCTGATGACGTCGGCCGGAACGCCTTCCAATCCGTGCTGGCAAACGACGACCGGTCTGCGCTCGCCGGGCTTGAGGTCCTTCGGCACAAGCAAATATCCCCATACGAAAACATCTGGAAAAACGTCTAGCACGACTTCGTAGCCAGTCCATTTAGGTCGGTCATGCAGCTTGCGCGAGCGCGGATTGGCGGGCAGGGCAGGGGAGGTGAACCGCCCCATCACCTTGTCTCGGAAGACATCCTTGAAAGGCGCGCACGCGCTCTCCCATTCCTCGGGCGATTTGGCTTTAACTTTGTTCCAAAAAGAATCCACCCGCGCGGACTCCGACCAGCGAAATACC
>CAZNOE010000786.1:0-3369 GCA_964574525.1 uncultured Bifidobacteriaceae bacterium | reverse complement strand
GGTGAAATGAAGGATACTTTGAGAAACCAGGGCGCGCGGGGCGGCTGCGTTTCCAAGAAGGCAATCGCCCTATCCGACGTCCAGCGGGCGAGGTGCAGGCGCTCGTCAAAAGCGTAGGAGATGCCGCCGCGCTGGTCGTTGCCACTGTGAGAACCTTCGAACGGATTGTGGCCGGGCATCTGGCTGGCGAACCATTTCCCGTAATCGTCCATTGGTTCCGTTTCCTTGAAGAACGGTTCGCCGAGTTCGACCGTCTGGTAGCCGTGAGTGTTGCGCTGAGGGGTAAAGTGTTGTTTGCCGATCGAGTGCGTGCGGTAACCGGCTTCGGTGAAGAGGCGCGGCATCTCCCAGGCATACCGTTCCGGGATGGGCCGGTAACCCAGGCACCCATGATTCCAAGGGCTGAGGCCCGTCAGGAGTGCCGCCCGCGCCGGCAAACAGGAGGGCGCCGACGAATACCCGCGCCGGAACAGGACGCCTTCCCGCGCCAGGCGATCCAGGTTGGGCGTGATCATCCATTTCGCGCCGGCGGCCCCCAGCCAATCGCCGCGATGCTGGTCATCCATCAGGAAAAGAATGTTGATCCGGTTGGTGGCCGCCGCCGGCGCCCTGGCCGGTCCTTCCGCCGGTCCCGCTTGTCCGGCAGGGACCAGAATTGATCCACACAGGGTCAGGACGAGCACGCGCTTCATGGTGGGAGAAAGCTGGATACCGCCTCGCCGCGCTGTCAACGCAAAACACCCAATGGTCAATCCTGGGTAGTCGGGTTATTGAAACAGATTGCTCATCGTTCATTCGCGACGCGAATCAGGAGACGGCGTCCGTGCCTCGTACGTGCTGCGGTTTCTTTGGTGAGTGGTGGGAGCTGGAGTGGCGAGGCCCCAGAAGCCGGAATCAAGCGATAACGATTCCATCAACGCGGCTGCTCGCGCCAATCGTCCGCGGTGATCAATTTGGCTTTCTTGAATGCAGAGTGCCCGTCAAAGAACAGAAGGTTCGGCCCGCGGCCATGACGCGCCGCGGCAACCCTGCGCTCGGGTTTTAAGGTGAGACCGCCGGCGGTGTAGGGCAGGTGTTCGACGCTCCAAACGTCGTTCAATTCAGTGGAGATGGTAATGCCCAAGTCCGAAATAATCGGACGCCATAAGCCGTGTTCGTTGTCGGCAAAATAGATGGCGTCAACCGGCCGTTGGAACCGGCTTACTTTTGTCAAGCCGTTGATTTCCCAACCCACCGTGTCCAGCGGACTGCTGAACTGCCAGGCATTGACCACATAACAGATCAACTGCTTTTTATCCGGATAGCTTGGGCAGGTATAGACACGGACTTTGGCATAATCGTTGGTCCTGCGGCCTCCGAGGTAGGGCGACATCACCTGCCACCAAAGCGGTTCATTGCCGCGCGGAACATATCCTCCGCTATCCTCGGCATAAATGAGCAGCGCAATGCCCATTTGATGCAGATTGCTGAGGCAGTTTGCTTTTCTCCCGGCCTCCTTTGCTTTGGCCAGCGCCGGCAATAGCATGGCCGCGAGGATGGCAATGATCGCGATGACAACCAGAAGTTCAATTAACGTGAAGCCTTCGATACGCTGGCGTTTCAGTTGAATCGGCATATCAATCTCAAAAAAGCTGGACCTCTACCTTTGAGCGTGCTCTTCCGTTCAAAAGTTTCGCGCTCGTTCGTTGCATGAGAATAACGCTTTTCAAAAGACGTCGGCAAGCACGAGTTACGCCTTCTGCGATTGTCCACGCTTGCAGCCAGCTATTGGCCCGAGCGCTAGGGCAATAGGCGGCCGTCTCTCGCTACGCAATAATGTCCTTCACCACGCACCCGTGCACGTCGGTCAGGCGGAAGTCGCGGCCGGAGTAGCGATAAGTGAGGCGTTCGTGATCGAGTCCCAGCAGGTGCAGAACCGTGGCGTGAAGGTCGTGAACGTGAACGCGGTTTTCGATCGCCTTGTAGCCAAATTCGTCCGTCGCGCCGTAAGCCAGTCCGCCTTTCACGCCGCCGCCGGCCAGCCACATCGTGAAGCCGAGAGCGTGATGGTTTCGCCCTTTCTCGCCTTCGGCAATCGCCGTGCGCCCGAATTCGCCTCCCCAGATCACCAGCGTGTCTTCGAATAATCCGCGCGCTTTGAGGTCTTTCAGCAAAGCCGCGATTGGCTTGTCGCTCTTGTTCGCGTGGTCGCGGTGGTTGTGAATGTCCACGTGATCGTCCCAGGGCTGCGCATTGCCGTAATAAATCTGGGTCATGCGCACGCCGCGTTCGGCCAGCCGCCGAGCGATGAGACAGGCATTGGCGAATTCGCCATCGCCGTAGAGCTTGCGCGTCGCCTCGGATTCCTTGGTGATGTCAAACGCGTCCTGCGCTTCGAATTGCATCCGGAACGCCAGTTCCAGCGACGAGATGCGCGCTTCGAGTTGTGGATCGTGGTCGCGCTGCTCCAGGTGCAGCCGGTTCATCTTTTGCATCAGGTCCAACTGCTGGCGCTGGTCTGATTCCGAGAGATAGCGATTGTTCACGTCGGAAATAATTTTCTTCGGGTCAATCTCCTTGTTGTTGATGTGCGTGCCTTGATAAATGCCCGGCAGAAAACTATTGCTCCACAATTGCGGCCCGACCACCGGCTTGCCCGGACAAAGCGCCACGAAGCCCGGCAGATTCCGGTTCTCCGTTCCCAAACCGTAAGTGATCCATGAACCCATTGATGGCCGGATGGGTTGCATGTTTCCCGAATTCATCATGAGCAAACCCGGTTCATGATTCGAAGTGTCCGTGTACATGGATCGGATGACGCAAATATCGTCAATGCACTTGGCTACTTCTGGATAAATCTCGGTCACCTCGATGCCGCTCTGGCCGTAAGCCTTGTGCGTGAACGGCGAGGGCATGATCCCTTTGCCGGCCTTCTTCTTGTCACCGCTCATGACATCGGGGATTTGCCCGGCGTATCTGGCCAGCGCCGGTTTGGGATCAAACGTGTCCATCTGTGACGGCCCGCCGTTCATGAAAAGGAAAATGACCCGCTTCGCTCGCGGCGTGAAATGCGGCTGCTTTGGATCAAGGTTGTAAACCGGCGCCGTCGAAGCCGTAGTGGCGAAACCTGCATCGGCGAAAACACTGCCCAAAGCAAGCGCGCCAAAGCCGCCGCCCAGCCGGCAAAGCATTTCGCGCCGCGACAGGAGATTGGGTTTGGAAGCGACAGAGTTTGTTTTCATGACAATTTCTGTTGAGGGAATCTGAGCTAGAAATACTCCAAGCAAGTCTTTGCCGTCAAGCCGCGGTACAAAGCCCGACCCAAAGGCTACCATCGGGTGTGTGGCCGCATAGTAACCTGAGATCAGGCGGCGATTTTGATTTCGAGGG
>CAZNOE010000785.1:0-3371 GCA_964574525.1 uncultured Bifidobacteriaceae bacterium | reverse complement strand
GCATCATGGAATCGTTCCCACCGGGCGGCTTGAAGATTTCCTGGCGCGCGCCGGTGGGACGGGGCTGGTCCAGTCCCGTGGTGGCGCAGGGCCGGGTTTACGTCACCGACGTCCAACTGACGCGTCCCACTGCCAAAGAGCGCGTGCTCTGTTTTGATGAAGCGAACGGCAAGCTGCTTTGGAGTCGCCAGTACGCAGTGGATTACCCGGACTGGGCTTTCGACCCAAACGCGGGTGGTCCCCGGGCCACACCGATCATCCGCGACGGCAAGTTGTTTACGCTGGGAGCTCTGGGTCACCTCTTCTGCCTCGACGCCGCCCAAGGTGCGGTGGTGTGGGAAAAAAACCTGGCGAAGGAATACGGAGTCAAAGAGTTCACGGGCATCACGGCTTCGCCTTTGATCGAAGACGAGTTACTGATTCTTTATATTTGCGGGAAGCCGGCAGCGTGTGTCGTCGCCTTCAATAAGAACTCCGGCAAAGAAGCATGGAGGGCGCTCGATGATTCATTCACCTACAGTTCGCCGATCGTCCTCACTACGGGCGGGAGAAAACAACTCATTGTCTGGACCCAGGAGGCGGTGACTTCGCTGAATCCGACCACGGGCCGAATTTGGTGGCGGGAGCAGTTCCGCACGCCCGGGGACACGGCGGTGTCCACGCCGGTCTTCTCCAACCACCGGCTGCTAATCGGCGGTCTAATGTTGAAACTCGACGCGGACAAACCGGCTGCTTCGGTGCTCTGGCCGGAAACGAAAGCCGCCACCAAGAGAATTCTGAGCAATACCTCAACCGCCCTCTTGCGGGGCGAGTACGTGTACTCGGCGAAAACTTCCGGTGAGCTCGTCTGCCTGGAAGCCGGCACGGGCAAACAGGTATGGGAGACGAACACCGTGACGGATCTGAAAAACGGTTCCAGTATCCACCTGACGCCATGCGAGGATGCCGTGTTTCTCTTCACCGACCGGGGGGATTTGATTCGGGCGCAACTGGCCCCCGAAGGCTACCGGGAGAGCGGTCGCGCGCATCTGTTGAATCCCACCTCACCATTTGGGGATAGAAAGTGCGCGTGGACTCCGCCGGCATACGCGAACCGCCATGTCTTTGCCCGCAACGACGAGGAACTGGTTTGCGCCTCGCTGGCGGCCAGGCCATGAGCGGCCTGGCACATGAATCTGATTGAATACTCCCCTGCCCTGCCTCAATTTGAACTCATGCAATCAGTCTTTAGCGGACCGGTCTACGTGGTGCGGGACAACATTGACACCGACCAGATCATCCCGGCGCAGTATTTGAATCTCGTGCCGACGATTCCCGAGGAATACGAGAAGCTTGGGTCACATGCACTGTGCGGTCTGCCTGAATCGCTATACTCGACGCGCTACGTCAAAGAGGGCCAGCTTGACAGCGATTATCCCATCGTCGTCGGCGGGCGCAACTTCGGCTGCGGCAGTTCGCGCGAGCACGCGCCCATTGCTCTGGGTTCGGCGAAGTGCAGAGTGGTTGTGGCTGAAAGCTTCGCGCGTATTTTCTTCCGTAATTGCGTTGCCACTGGGGAACTTTATCCCTGCGAAATCACCGAGCGGCTTTGCGATGTTTTGCAAACCGGCGACATTGTGACCGTTGATTTGGATGCGGCCACCGTCACCGTGAAAGCCACGGGCAAAGCTTATTCATTCAAACCACTCGGCGACGTTCGCCCCGTGGTGGATGCGGGCGGATTGTTCAACTTCGCGCGCAACAGTGGGATGATTGCAAAGTATTAGCGCAACGTTGCGGGCGAGACGGTGTGCGTAGGATTCCAACGACCATGCAAACCTTTTACATCACCCGAGACGGAAGCGAGGAAGGTCCATTTACTGAAAACGAACTACGCTCCAAAATTCAAGCAGGCGAGATTTCAAGAAATGAGCTTGCATGGACCGACAGCCTCACGAATTGGTTACCACTTTCTGAGCTTCTACCCGACCTAGAATCGGCGAGTTCTCTAAACGCAAAGCCTCAACCTCGCGGCCAGTTCCTTCCCAAGGGATTTTCTCCCAAAAATCGGTGGATTTACAAAATGACTGGATCTGTCGGAGAGTTAGAGGTCTTTGATGATAAAATCACCATTGCTACCACGGGAGTGACGGGGTTCTTGGTTAAAGGTCTAAAGGGCACAAAGACCATTCCTTTCCACTCTATTTCCGCCATCCAGTTCAAGCGAGGTGGTGCTACGAGAGGATACATTCAGCGGAGGCAATGAAAGCAAAGGCGGAGTTTTCGATGCCGTCGCCGATGAAAATACGTTTCTGTTCGACGAGAAGAACAACGCAGAAGCCGAAATCGTTAGGAACTACATTGAGTCACGAATGAAAGAAATACGAACACCTCAGCCTGCCAAAGCAGCAGTAGTCAGTCTCGGAGATGAACTCACAAAATTGGCAGCCTTAAGAACTCAGGGCCTTTTGTCCGAAGATGAATTTCAAGCGGCTAAGACGCGACTGCTTGGCTAGTTGACACGAAAAATTGAACCTCCTTCCTTATCCTCGCTCACTGAAACTTGGACGCGGCACATTCACATTGCCCGCGGTGTCTCCATCTGGAGCAATCATTGCAGTCCGCAACCAGACTGCTCCGAATAATCCCGAGGGTCATACGCTGATAATTGACCGCAATGGTGTGCGGATTGAATACCGTGAAGTTGGCGGCCTCCGTGCGGCGCATGCCACGCTGCGGCAGCTTCGGCGCGAGTATGGCCGGCGCCTGCCGTGCCTCGCGATTCGTGATTGGCCTGATTTTCCGCGTCGCGGCGTGATGCTGGACATCTCTCGCGGGCGCGTTCCAAAGTTGGAAACACTCCTGCAACTCGTCGAGCACTTGGCCGATTTCAAGATCAACGAGTTTCAGCTCTACACGGAGCACACGTTCGCCTATCGCAATTACGAACCCGTCTGGCGCGATTGGGGCGCGTTGACCGGTGCGGAAATTCGTAAGCTCGATGCGCGCTGCCGCGAACTGGGTATTGACCTCGTGCCGAACCAGAATTCCTTCGGCCACTTGCGTTATTGGCTCGAATACCGGCCGCTCCGCAAACTCGCGGAGGTGAGCGAGCCGTACGAAGGTTCAACCGGCGATTTCCTGCGGTTTCCGACGACGCTTGCGCCGAGTCATCCGGGCACCATCAGATTCATCCGCGAACTGTACGACGAGTTGCTGCCGAACTTTTCCAGCCAATTCTTCAACGTCGGTTGCGATGAGACGTGGGATTTGGGTCGTGGCCGGAGTAAGAAGCCTTGCGAACGACTTGGCAAGGGGCGCATCTATCTCGGCTTCCTGAATGAAATCCACCGCGAGGTGGCGAAGCACAAAAGGCAGATGATGTTCTGGGG
>CAZNOE010000784.1:0-3371 GCA_964574525.1 uncultured Bifidobacteriaceae bacterium | reverse complement strand
TTGGCGGCACTAACGCACGCCGAAGGCTTGCCACTTTCCTTAGCGTGGACACTCACCGCCGACCCGTTGTAGTTTGCACGGGCGTATGGCGATCCCCGACCTCAGACGTGAATACAGCCGCGGCGGGCTGGACCGGCAAGACCTGACCGACGATCCGTTGGCGCAGTTCAGCAATTGGTTTGCCCACGCCTCCAACGCGCGCGGCGGCACTCGTTGGCGCAAGATTGGCATCGCGTTGTTCAAACTCTGGCACGCCATTCTCGGCCACGTGCCCGCTGACGTGAACGCCATGGTCCTTGCCACGGCCAACCGGGATGGCCAGCCTTCCGCCCGAACGGTGTTGCTCAAAGGCGTGGACCCGCGCGGTTTCATTTTTTTTACCAATTACGACAGCCGCAAGGGCCGGGAGCTGGCGGAGAACCCAAATGGCGCACTCGTCTTTTATTGGACTGACTTGGAACGGCAGGTTTGCATCGCAGGCACGATCACCAAACTTCCGCGCGGAGAATCCGAGGAGTATTTCAAGAGCCGACCCAAGGGCAGCCGGCTCGCGGCGTGGGCTTCGAACCAAAGCGACATGGTCGCGGGACGCGCGGTGCTCGAACAGCAGTGGCAAACGATGGCGGCGCGCTTCCCAGGCGACGATGTGCCGCTGCCTCCGAATTGGGGCGGCTACGTCCTCGCGCCCATGCGAATTGAATTCTGGCAGGGCCGGCCGAACCGGTTGCACGACCGGTTTCGTTACACCAAACAGCCTGACAACACGTGGAAAATCGAGCGTCTCGCGCCGTAACCGCGCGAGCTTGCCTCTCTTTTGCATGCGGGACGCCAAGGAGTCGCCAACCCCACAGCGGCAGGATTTTGAAAGGTTTCCATAAATTCTTCTTGATATCTGCATGGACGAGTTGAAACTCTAATACTATTCGGGGTTGGTTTCTCGTCAGGCTGACGGGAGCGAAACCGGGTTGTTATGGAAACGCCCAACGATGAACACAACAACTGAACCGAAAGCAGTGACGCGGGAGCCGGAGGAGTTATGGTCCGTACTCGTGCTCTATGACGATGCCCCGACGCGACAGCGAGCCATGAAGGTTTGCGACCATCTGGTTCATCAATTCTGGTCAGACGTTGAATTTAAGTTCCACTGGTGGCGCACGGACTTTCTCGAAGACGATACCATGGCCGCGACCGCCGCCACCGACGCGGCGAATGCCGATTTTCTCGTGGTCAGCAGCAGCCCCGAGCGCGAGTTGTCGCCCTTCGTGCGCAACTGGTTCGAAGCGTGGATTGCGCAACGGGAAGGACGCGAAGGCGCTTTTGTGGATTTGACCGAAACGGCCCCTGCGTCTGCCGCGCCTGGCCAACACAAGAAGAACTTCCTCCGCAACGTCGCGCGCCGCGCGGCCATGGATTATCTCACCAAAGTTCCAGCCTCAATTGACGGCAAACTCCCGGACTCCGTGGAATCCGCGGACCTGCGCGCCGGACAGATCACGTCTGTCCTGGACGACATCCTGCATCAGCCCCCGCCCCCGCCCCTCGATCTGCGCCACTGATCGGTTGCTTTTTCAAAGCGCCCGATTAGTCTCCGCGCCATGAATTTACTCGGGATACGACGGATGGCCTGTCAGGTTTGGACAATTCTTCTTTTCGTTCTTTCCGCAGGGATTGCTCGTGGCGGCAGCGAAGCGTACTTTGATGAGTTTTTCCACAAGGACAGCTTCGAAACGTCGCTGGGAGGTGGCGCTGTGTTTTCGCCATTTGCGGCAATACGAAATCGGCCCACACCTAATTACACGCTGAGCGAATTCCAATTGGGTGACATGATGACCGACGTGGCCGGTCGCGGACTCTGGCGCGGGAATTGGGAAGTGGCCAATGCTGCTTTCGGCGGAAAGGTGTTTGACGGTGTGGGAGACTGCATCGCCAGCGCGACGATCTGGCTGCGATATAACTTTGTGCCGTGCCAATCACGCTTCGCACCTTTTGTGCAGGCGGGGGCGGGCGGCACGTACACCGATATCAACCTCCGGCTCGTCGGACAGGATTTCAATTTCAATCTGGATTTGGGCGCGAATGTGCGTTACCTGCTTTCATCGCACTGGTCCGTCAACCTTGAATACCGCTACCAGCACATCTCCAACGCCAACATGGCGGACCGAAACCTGGGGGTGAACGCACACGGCCCAATGCTGGCCGTATCGTTTTTTTTTCTGAACGTCCGATGGTACGCGACCGCTCCGGTGCGTAACCTCACTGCGCCGGCTCTGTCTCGACCGCCGCGTCTGCCTGCTGCTCGCTGATCACCGGAGCGATGGCTTGCAGCTTGTCGCCCGCGTCGAGGTTCACCAATTTGACGCCCATGGTATTGCGGCCTGCTTCGCGGATGTCTTTGACGCACGTGCGAACCATCTGGCCGCCGACAGTAATCAACATGATTTCGTCCGTGTCGCGGACCGTGAGCGCGCCAACAACGCCGCCGGTCTTCTCGCCCACCTTCATCGTGATCCGTCCCTTTCCTCCACGAGACTGCTTGCGAAGTCCGTTTTCGGCCTGAACAAGATACTCCTCAAACGCAGTGCGTTTCCCGATGCCATTCTCCCCGGCAACCAGGAGTGTCGCGTCAGAAATAACCACCGCGAGTGCGACGACCCCGTCGCCCTTTTCCAAGGTTATCCCTTTGACTCCGCCGGCAGAACGGCCCATCGAGCGCACGTCGGATTCGCTGAAGCGGATGCTCATGCCGTCTTTTGTGATAAGCACAACATCGTCGCCGGGATCACTTTCGCTTGGGCTGCCGCTTGTGAGTTTCACGTCAATGAGCGTGTCGCCCTGTTCGATGCCGATGGCGATGATGCCACCTTTGCGGACATTCGCGAAATCGCTCAACGAAGTCTTCTTCACCGTGCCTAATTGCGTGGCGAAGAACAGTTCGCCCGGCTGCTGCCAGGTCACGTCCTCCTTGTTCTCGTTCGTCTTCGCCGGGATGCGGATGAGCGCGGCGATTTTTTCATTTGCCTTCAATTCCAGAAGGTTCGCGATGCTTCGGCCCTTGGCGGCGCGGCCCATGTCGGGAATTTCATGCACGCGCTCCACGTAAACGCGGCCCGTGCTTGTGAAAAACATCAGGTAATCGTGAGTGCTCGCGGTGAAGAGGTGCTCGACGAAATCCTTGTCCTCGGCGGTCTCGCCTTCACGCGTGGTCATGCCGATGACGCCCTTGCCGCCGCGCCGCTGCGCGCGATACGAACTGACGTTGGTGCGCTTGATAAGACCCGTGTGCGTGAGCGTGATGATGACGCCTTCGTTGACAATCAGGTCTTCGATGGCGATCTCGCCTTCGTCCGGCACGATCTCGGTCTTGCGCGGCG
>CAZNOE010000783.1:0-3377 GCA_964574525.1 uncultured Bifidobacteriaceae bacterium | reverse complement strand
TCAGTCACTTGCAAACCCATTTTTCAGAAATTATTTAGATGCGTCTGCCCTGGCCCGCAATCTCTGTGGCTTCTTCGAGACTGTCAAAGTCCTCGACTTCCTGCGGGTCGGTGACGCCACGTTCCTCGATGTCGTCCAGCCAGCAGCGTGAGCCGTCGGCGAAACGGATTTCGTAGAGGACGGCGGCTTCGAGGATTTCCCACTGCCAGGGATCGAGCTTCAACCCGACGCCGATTTCAACTGTCCGAGTATTCAAATCGGTTGTGGTCTGACGAGCGTTGTAAACAAGCCTTTCAAGCCAGACACGGAAAGCCGCCGCTTCGGTTGGAATCGTTTCGACGTGCAAGCCGAAATGTTCCGACCATTCCCGCTCAAGTAACTTCTCGCGCAGTCCGCCCCAGCCGTGGCGCACCATATCGAGCGTCGTGTCAAAGATGCTGATGTATTTGAACGCGCCGTTTTCTCCGCTCGTGACAGTAGTGAACTCACTTCGCAGCATGTTGCGGAGTTCTTCGGCTCTTTTCGTTTCTCCGGGCGGCAATGCGGCAATCTGGTCAGCGGTTTCCTTCTCACGAATTGCGTGAAGGCGACGCAAGCGATTCAGTTCGTCACGGAGGAGTTTGGAGAGCTTCCTGTTGTCTTTTGGTGCAAGCCAGCATTTCTGCCGCGTGACGGCTTTCCAAAGTTCGTGCCCAAAAATCCTGGCGCTTTGAACTTCCTCTGAGTCCCGGTCGTCATATTTCGCCTTCTCCCCCTCGTTCGTGAAACAGCCCGGGACGTGCAGTGCAGCGCGTATAATTTCGACAGGTGGCGAACCGTTCTTGCCGATAGGATTTTCGCGGAAGCGCAGGTCGAAAAATTTGGGCAGGCTCAACGTGATCGCGCGACGCCCGTTTTGTTCGTCGCGGATGAAGCAGGCGGTGTGGTCGCGGTTATAGCCAACGAAGTGAACTTCGCGCTTCACCCCGGACCATTGGATGATTGAGAGCTTGCTCATGCAAACGCAACTTGAGCGTGTTTCGTCGCAAGTGTGCCAAACTGCGGGATAGCGTGCAATCCGAGCGTCGGCTCAATCCTTGTGGCTGGCGTTCGGTAAAACCGTTGACGCGGAAATTGCGGGCGAGGAAGGCGTCCACTTCGGATTTTGGGAAGCGAACGATTTTGGACGTGAGTTTGATGAAGGGCAGGCGGCGTTGCCTCATCAGGTTGTCTATCGTCCGCTTGCTGACGTTTAAGCGCCGGGCCACTTGTGACTTGGTTTCGTAATCCGGCGCTGCGGTGATTTGATTCGGCTCTGGATTCATCGGGCAATCGTTTTTGGAACACCTTGCCACGGATTTTTCGGGTGAAGATATATCACATACACCAGATTCTTTCAGCCGATGACGCCAAAGGTTCACGCGCGGAAACCTAAAAGCCAAGTCCCGGAGGCGGCGGGCGGGTCAATTTGGAGCGCAGAAGGGTGACGGGGCGAGCAAGAGATTGACGCGCCCGCCGCCGACTTACCCTCGAACCGGCTTCCGCGTGTCATGTCCGGGACTGGTCGCGGACTGAACGCGGACGCGGGTTGACGGTGGACATTGCGCGACTGCGGACTGCTTGCGGACGCGGATTGTTCGCGGACTTGAACTGTCCCCGGACGCGGCTGGGGTCACGGACAGGACACGGCTGCGGATTAACTTCGGGCTGGACGCGCGCGGGGACAGGCTGACATCGCGGACGCGGGATGGAGTTCTTGCGCGGAGCCTCCGCGTCTCAACCGCAATCATTTCGCGGACGCAAAAACCTTAGTTTGCTAAGGGGTAATGCGTGCCTTGGGTAAAACTGCGAGATTTTTGACGGTTGGTTGTGACCTTCGTGGCGTCATCCGTTGGCCGCAGCGCGCGGCGCCGCTTCGTTCGTTTCGCTCGCGGGAATTTCGGCGGGCATGGGCGTGATGTTCTTCCAGTCCTTCGGCGGCACGATGCCAAACCATTCCGTCGCCTGGGTTTCGCTGACGAGTTGCCGGTAGTGTTTGAACACCATCTGCGGGCTGTTGCCAGCTTCGAGGCTGACTTGGTGGACGTTCTTGATGTGCGCGAGCCGGTAGGAAATGAACGAGTGGCGCAGACCGTTGTGCTTCCATTCCAATCCCGCTGCCGGGCCAAGGTAGTAAAAGCACTGCTTGTCGGGCCGCTCGAACGGGCAGACACGACCAGATTCCTGCAAGAACGGGGCGAGCCAGCGGGCGCAATTCTCTGAGATCGGCACGGTGCGGCGGCTGGCGGTCTTGGCTTTCGCGGCTTTGACTTCAATGAAGTGTTCCGCGCCGGTCAGATGGACTTCGGACCAGTCGAGCCGGGCAATCTCGGCGGAGCGCAGTCCGCAAAAAGCAGCGATGGCGAGGTAAGGAATCATGGCTTCGCGGTCGCGCCATTTGCCGCGCTCTTGAACTGACGTGAGGCAGGCGTTGAACAGCTTGCGGAGTTCCAGCGGGTTGAACACTTCGATTTCGCCGCTGTCGTTGTCGGCCAATTCGACGGCGCTCATCTCGTCGTGGTCTTTGGGCAGGTAGCCGCGTTTGACGGCGAAACGGAACAGGGTGTTGATGAGTTGGCGGTAATTGTTTTGAGTGCGGCCAGCAACGCCCATCGCACGGATAAAATCCTCGACTTGCTTGCCGGTGATGAGCGAGAGGCGAAGCTGGAAGGCTTGCGCAAACTTACCGAGGCGTCGGCGGAGTTCCTTCGTGTAAATCTCGCTCTTGCCTGCGCGCTCTTTCGCGTCAACGAGTTCGTCCACGACTTCCTTAACGGTTTTCTGCGGCAGGCCAATGGGGTGACGCTTCAAATAGAAGTCCACGGCTTCCTTGAGGCTTGTGCTTTCGGGCAGGCGTTTCATGGCTGCAACGTAATCAGTCACCGCAAGAGTCAAGTGCGCGCTTTGGTTCCAACCGCGCAGATGGCGCATGGCGTGAACGTAATCAGCGCGGTCAGTGCCGGTGAGCTTGAGAACTTCGGCTTCGCCGTTGGCCAGTTTTATTGCAGCGAGATCGGCTTCGCGTCGCGCCTTCACCAAGTCGGCAAACTTGCGCTTAACGCGGCGGGAGCCTTCGTAGTAAATAACCGTGAATTGTGGATGCTCGCTCTTGAGTTCGCGGTCGCCGCTGGCAGGGTTGAGGCGATAAATCCGGTTCGTGGTCGCGTAGATCGGGACGGTGATGCTTCCCTGCTTGGCGACTTCAAGTGGACCTTTTTCGAGGCTGATGGGCTTCGTTTTCATGCGCGGATTGTCCCGTATCCGCCCCGTCAAGTCAACAACAATCACAACTGCGCCGTCAAATATGGTGGAGGCGGGGGGAGTTGAACCCCCGTCCCTGGCCCAGCTACCAGCCGCGA
>CAZNOE010000782.1:0-3381 GCA_964574525.1 uncultured Bifidobacteriaceae bacterium | reverse complement strand
TGGTGCCCACGACAGGACTTGAACCTGTACGGTGTTACCCACTAGAACCTGAATCTAGCGCGTCTGCCAATTCCGCCACGTGGGCACTGTGATTGTCGTCACTCCCAGCAATCGAACGATGTTTGCCTTGCGCCACTTTTTCTGTCAGAGCAAGGCGGTGAAACGTAGTGCCTCCCCAATCAGCCGACAGTTTGCTCTCGCCAGCACCTTCTTCGCACTCGTCAACATCTGCGCCCACCATAGCAAGGCGGCTGCGATGAGCGCAAGCGCCCGATTTGAGGACTCGGTCGCGCGATTGCCCGTCGCGAGGCTGGCGGAACTGCGCGTGGGCCAGGCCGGCCACGCGTTCGATCATCTCGGCAACATCGGTGCGCAAGCCGAAGCCGCCGCAGCCAGTGGCGCAACGATCATTTACGCCACGGGCTTCGGCGCGCTCGGCTATCAAGGCTGGCCGTCGCCCGAAGAACTGCGGCAACAATGTGAGGCGGCCGCGACCTACAATCGCGCGGCCAAACGTCGCGGCATCCGGTTGGTCCTCGGGTATGTCTGCGCCACTTCGATTGTGAAGCTGGATACGTTTGACCAGAACTGGCCGCCAGAATTTCGCGCGCAATTTCACACGCCGCCTTCCGAGTGGCCCCAGCAGGACCGCAGTGGAAAACCGTTGCCCTCGTGGTACGGTGGCGATTACCAACCGGCCTGCATGAACAATCCGGATTGGCGCGCTTACGAACGTTTCGTCGTCCGCAAGCAACTTGAATCCGGGCACGACGGCATTTTCTTCGACAACCCGACCGTGCATCCACAGGGCTGTTACTGCCCGCACTGCATGGACAAGTTCGCGCAGTTCCTGAAGCGCGAGGGCGTCGCGATTCCCCTCACCCGGCCTTCGGCCACCCTCTCCCCATCGGATGGGGAGCGGGACGGGGTGAGGGGCGCAGCTCCCACGAACTGGTTAACCGACATGCGCCAGCTCGCAACAATCCGCAGCAATGATTTTCTCCGCTTTCGTGGCACCATTGCGCGGGATTTTTTGGCCGATATGCGAAGCTTCGCACGCACCCTCAACCACAAGGCGCTTATCACGGCCAACAACAGCCTCAACTCTGCCAACGTGCTCTACTCGCAATGCCGCGCGTACGGCTACAACATTTACGAAATGAGCCAGGCCGAGGATTTCGTCGTCGTCGAGGACATGTCCAGTCTGCCGCGCACGTTGCCCAACGGTCAGGTGATGGAATATGGTCCGACTTATCAGCAGCTTCGCGCCATCGCGCACGGCCGCCCAGTCGTAGCCGTGTCACTCGCAGAGGCGGATTACCACACGCCGCCAAACCTCGTCCGCCTGGCGATGGCCGAGGCGGTTGCCAACGGCGCGTCGCATCTGTGGTGGCCGACCTGGCCCGAGACGGAGCGCGCGCGGATGACCGCTGCAATCCGGCCGCAAGCTGAGTTCCTTCGAGGCAACGCAAAACTCCTGGACGACGCTCTCCCGCGACGCGACGCCGTGTTGTTCCTGCCGTTTCGGCGATGGATCGACACGGACAAATGCGTCGCCTCGCAGCTCGCCGCGGCGCTCAGCCGCGCCCACGTTCAGTACGAAGTGATGTGCGAGGACGATTTGCGAACCGGACGCGCATTCAATGGCCGGGGCGGCACGAAAGTCTTCCTCGTCGAGTCACTCTCGTTGCTGAACGCTGATGAACAAAAAGTCCTGGAGAAATTTCGCCGCGATGGCGGGCGACTCATCGCAGCGGACAAGCCGGACTGGCTGCAAGAGGTCCAAGCCGCCATCGCACAGCCGAGCGTTGCCGTGCAAGGGCCGCCGACATTGCGCGTCACCGTGCGCGACCAGTCCCGGCGCACGATCGTTCACGTGCTGAATCTCAACGTTCAGCGGCTTTCTTCCTTCGCGGACAAAGTGGCTGCGGCGGAAGACGTGCGTGTGACAGTGCGCGTGCCGTTCAAAAAAGTTCGCTCGGTCCGCGCGTTGACCGCCGACGCGGGTGCGACGACAGGTTTGCTTTCGTTCACCGCGAAACGAGCCGGCAACGAATCCGTAGTGGAACTGACGTTGCCGCGCCTGGAGATTGCGACTCTGCTCGTGATCGAGCGGTGACTTTTTTACGCTTGCTGGTCCGGATGTCTTCGGAGATATGTCCGGGCAGCAACACCTGAAACGCACGACCTCAAAAAACCTATGGCATTCACCGCAACGAAGGACCTGATGCTTCCAGCAACCGTGACTGGCTCGTGGCCGCGCCCGCGCTGGTACACCATGAATATGTGGGGCCGCCCTCTGGACACAGCCATGATGGACCCGTGGTTTCGCGAACAATTCTCCGACGCGCACGCCGTCGTCATCTCCGATCAGTCGCGCGCCGGCCTCGACATCCTCACCACCGGTGATTACCACCTCGACGAAGATGTGGCGGGGCGTTCGTGGCACCACTACATGCTTCAGCGGTGGAAAGGATTTGAGCACGAGGAATTGCAAACCGAAAAGACCCGCTCGCCGCTCCTGTCCTATCCGGTCGGGACGATGCTGGATTCGATTTACACGACGTGGCGCTGGCCGCGCGTCACGGGCAAGGTCGAACATGATCCAAAGAACCCGCTCGAATACGCCAAAATCTGGCGCATCGCGCAACAGGCCGCAGTGGCCGCCGGCAAGCCCGTGAAGTTCGGCACCTGTTCCGCCCAGGTGCTGGCGTTCTTCCTCGACAGTCACACGCCGAATTACGATCTCGATGACAAGAAACAATTGGTCTGGGACATGGCCGAGGCGATGAACAAGGAATTGCGCCAACTCGCCGCCTCCGGCTGCAAGGTGATTCAGGTCGAAGAACCCACGCTGCATTTCATGGCGCGTTACAACCCCGAGATGAAAGATTTCATCAATTTCCTGGTGGACGCTTTCAACCGCGAAATCGAGGGACTGGACGGCGTTGAGGTCTGGATTCACACCTGCTGGGGCAATCCCAACATGCAAAAAGTTTTTACGGACGAATCGTACGCAAATTCCATCGAGATCTACCTGAACCGGCTCAAGGGCGACGTGTGGACCATTGAAGCTGCTGAGAACGATTTCAAGGAACTCCCGCTGTTCGGGAACTACAAAAACTCGCTCAAGAAAAAAATCGCCGTCGGCGTCATCAGCCATCGCACACTTCAGGCTGACTTTCCAAACGTCATCGCCGAACGAATCCGCCGTTGCCTTAAACACATCCCCGCCGACAAGCTGGTGCTCTCGACGGATTGCGGCTTTGGCCGGCAGGGTTTCAATCGTCACCTCGCGTTCTTCAAGACTGTCGGCATTCCGATGGCGCGGAACATCCTTCTCAAGGAACTGGGGCTGCCGGAACGCTACGTTCCCGCGGC
>CAZNOE010000781.1:0-3383 GCA_964574525.1 uncultured Bifidobacteriaceae bacterium | reverse complement strand
GGGTCAGGGTGAGGGCGGGCGTCAATCCATTCTCCGCGAAGCGAGTTTGGTTCTGGCCATCTGGCTCGCAATTCCTTTCCTGACGCCAGCCGCCGAGACTTCAGGCTATTCCATCCGCTGGACCACAAATTCAAACCAAACAACCGTCGAGGTTGTTGGCATCGGCGAAAAAACGCTTCGGCAACTGCAAGAGACGAACTGGCCGGCGGATGACTGGCACAAACTCCTTTCCGTTTATGCCGGCCAGGGGGATTTCGTCGCTGACATGACCGTGCCAGCCATGCTCGGGAGTTACCGGATTGAAAATGGTTTGATCCGGTTTCAGCCGAAGTTTCCGTTGGAACGCGGCGTTAGGTATCGGGCGGTGTTCCGTCCAGCCAAATTGCCCGCCGGCGCTGACAATCGTTCTGTGGAAATCGTTTCTAAGTTCCATCTGCCAACCGCGCAGCAGAAACCAACGACTGTAGTCACGCAGGTTTATCCGAGCGGCGATGTGCTGCCGAAGAATCTCCTCAAGTTTTACGTTCACTTCAGTGCGCCGATGCGGCGTGGCCACATCTACGATTACATCCATCTGCTCGACGAAGCGGGGAAGCCGGTCGAACTGCCGTTCCTCGAAATTGACGAGGAACTTTGGAATCCGGAGATGACGCGGCTGACGCTGTTCATTGATCCGGGCCGAATCAAACGCGGCGTCCAGCCGCTCGAAGAAATCGGTCCGGCGCTCGAAGAAGGCAAACGCTACACACTGGAGATTGACGCGGCTTGGCACGACAGCGCCGGATTGCCGCTGCGCGAAAGTTTTCGCAAAGCGTTCCGGGTGGGCGCGCCCGACCGCGAGCCGCCCGCCCCGGCGACCTGGAAAATCAAATCACCGAAAGCCGGCACCCAGGACGCGCTGACGGTAAGATTTTCCGAACCAATGGATCAAGCCCTCGCCTTGCGCGTGATTCGTGTGGTGAACGCAGCGGGCCGATTGGTGGAGGGCACGAGCGCATTGTCCGACCATGAACAACGTTGGAGTCTCACACCGCAGGAATCCTGGAAAGCCGGACAGCATCAGCTCCAAGTGCAGAACACCATCGAAGACCTCGCCGGGAACAATATCGGCAAAGCCTTTGAGGTGGATTTGTTCGAGGGCGTGCAGCGGCGCTTCACGAATGCAGTGGTGAAATTGTTGTTCGAGGTGCGGTAAGGCCTCGCGGCGATTGGCGCAGACAATAAAGTGGCAAACAAGCGCGGCTCGTGATAAACAAAGAATTATGAAGACAGTCCATGCAGTCTATGAAAAGGGCGTCTTCCGCCCACTTGAATCGGTTGAGTTGCCGGAACGTTGCGAGGTGGAGTTTGAGCCAAAAATTGTTGGCGTCAAAGAACCCAAGCCGGGCAGCATGAAGGGCATCATCGAAGTCATGTCGCACCGTTATGACACCGGCGAACCAGACATTGCCGCGCGCCACAATGAGCATCAACCATGAGTTCGGTCTTTGTGGATTCGGTCGGACTGCTCGCCCTGTGGAACGCCTCCGACCAATGGCACAAAGCGGCGACCAAAGCTTTCACCACTATCAACGACGGGCGAACCACGCTGCTTACCACCACCTTCGTGTTGCTTGAATGTGGCAATGCTGCTTCCCGCACTCCATTCCGAAACGATGCGAATCTCGCACGTGAGCAATTTGAAAAAGCCGGAACTCTCATCTGGCCCACCGAATCCGATTGGGACCAGGCGTGGCAGGCTTACCAGCGCGGCGAAGCTGACGCGGCGGGCATAGTGGATCACGTTTCCTTCGTGCTAATGCGACGGCTGGGCATCACCACGGCTTTCACCAACGACAAACACTTTCGCGCCTCCGGCCTGGAAACCATGTTTTGAATCTGTGTCGTCGCATGACCTGAAATTCCAGTTCGTGGGAAGGGATTAACGAATCCGATCGCATGAGAGTCGTTACAAACGGTCGAACCGATCTTGATGATTACTTTCGGCTCAGCGGAATTCGTGAGCATAAAAAGCTCCCGCATACGCCGTTTCTGGTTTTTGTCGTGGTTGAAAACATCGTGGAGATTCAAATCGTTGACAGTGCTAGCAAACTGCTCGAGTTCCCGGACGGAACACAAGTCATGGCTCAATGGCGCGGTCAATGGAAAAGCGACTTTTTCAAATTCACGGTTGGTGACCTGCGAGAGTACATCGTTAAGACTCCACCGAACAGTCATCAGGTTGTTTAGTTGATGAGCTTTGGTCGCCGAGAAAAAACTATGCGAAAAATCAACACGAACGATATGGCCGAGGAGTCCTGGTCTTCGCCCAAAGGAAAATTCGTCGGGGCGGGCAAAGAGGTCTCGGAAGCATTGGGGCGCAAGCCGCAGTCCATGGACCTGAACGAGCGGCATCCCTTTGATGTGGAGATTTGCCGCATTCCGCCGGGCAAGACTCCCTACCCCTATCACTCCCACAGCGCGCAATGGGAATTTTATCACGTGATTTCAGGCAAAGGCCTTGTCCGGCACGCCGAGGGAACGACATCCATCGAAGGGGGCGACGCCTTCATCTTCAAACCCGGCGAGCCGCACCAGTTGATCAATGACAGCGCGGAAGATTTGATCCTTTACGTCGTGGCCGACAATCTGATTTGTTAATCGCTCTATTATCCGGTCAGCGAGAAATGGGGCGTGCGCCTGCCCGAACGCCGGCTGCTCCGTTCCGAGGCGCTGGAGTACTACGATGGCGAGGAATAAACTGGCGGAGGCGCGGCCAATGCGAAGGAGCACATCGCGTCGAATCGGTCGTCGTTGCCAGGAGGTCATCTTGGCGATCAGTTTAGTTGTTTCCCAATGCGCCGGCCAGGCGCCTGTCGCGCCCACGAATGGCGGCCGAATCCTAACCCACGTAGGATCGTTCATCGGTTCAAAAGCCGGGGACGATCGCGAAGTCGGCGGTGTCAAGCTCTGCTGGTGTCCACCCGGCAAGTTCAGAATGGGCAGTCCGCGCGACGAACCTGAGCGGCGCCCCGGCGAGGATCAGGTTGACGTGACGCTGTCCCGCGGATTTTGGATGGGCAAGTTCGAGGTGACACAGGGGCAGTGGAAACAGGTCATCGGGAAGCTTCCGGGCGAGTTGACGGCGGAGCTGCCCGCGGGGGATGACTTCCCGGTTGGCAACGTCAACTTTGCCGAGGCGGAGGCGTTCTGCCACAAACTCACCGAACTCGGCCGCCAATCCGGCGTCCTCCCGCAGGATTGGGAATTCCGGCTGCCCACCGAAGCGCAGTGGGAATACGCCTGTCGGGCCGGCACGACGACGGCCACTTCGTTTGGCGACAAGCTCAGCAGCAAACAGGCGAACTTCAAGGGGAAGCCGTACAATGGAGCCGAGCCAGGAC
>CAZNOE010000780.1:617-3388 GCA_964574525.1 uncultured Bifidobacteriaceae bacterium | reverse complement strand
GGGCCAGATGTCAAATCCTCAGTCGAGCGCTTCGGGTGCGTCCGCGGATCGCGAGCCGGTCAGGAGTTGGCGTGTCCCGGCCTGGCGTGTCGCGGCGATGTCTTCCACGCCGTCCGCGAAGTTCGTCAGGTCGCGACGTACCTGGAGAACCGGGCCTACGGAACCATGACTGCGTAGTCACAATGCCCTCCTTCATTTGATTCTGTTCAAGTAGTTTTTGTCGGTTGGTGAGGTCGGTTTTGGCAGGGGTGTGGTGAGTTCCAGTGGTGTCTCACAGAGAGCTCGGCGGTGGTGAGCGACGAGCTTGTCGATGCGGTTCAGTTCTGGCGGGTCAGCCCAGTATAGCCATCGCTTGCCAATTTTTTCTGCTTGAATCCAACCTCGACGACGCCAGGTATTTAGCGTGGTGTCTTTCACACCGAGGCGTTTGGCGAGAACACTGGGACGCCAGAGATTGGCAGTCAGGGGTGGGGAGTTCGTGGCCGTGCTTCCGCGACGGAGCTTGCGCCAGAGTTGGCTCACGGAAGGTGCGGTGAAGGTCCGGCCTTTGGCCGAGTGATAGCCTTCGTCGTTCAACTGGGTGGCAATGCTGGGCAGCGAGTGGCCGGCGGCGCGGAGTTCTTGCAGTCGCTGGGTGATCTCCGGCGCGGCTTCGAGTTTCTCGAACGAGTTCACGGCTCGGCGGATTTCATGTTGACTGGTGAAGCCGCCGGACCAGTGGATTGTCACTGACACGCGTTCCGTGTGGCCCAGCACCTCGACGGTGACTCGGTCGATCAACATTCGCAGGATGATCTGCCGATCCGTGCCCGAGGTCGTGGCGGTGTGCCACAGCGCCGGGATGTCTTGAGCGAGCGCGGTGATTTGTGCGCGTTGCTCCGTCGTGAGTCGCGTGGGCTGCTGGAGCCGGAAGCGTTCGAGTTCCGCTTCGGCCTCACGCTGCGAAGTCAGAGCCGCTTCCCACTGACGTTCCAACTCCGCGGCGACGAGGCGGTTCTCCGGTTCCACGGCGACGTATCGCCGCCGCGCAACCTCGGTCTGATAGGCGCCGCGGTCAATCGTGTGTTGATGATGCTGCTCGACGCGGCGGCGGTCGGCTTCGAGGCTCTGGGCCGCTTGCAGACTGAGTTCCAGTGAAGCCGATTCCAGCGCGATCAACAACTGTTTGACGACTAGCGTTTCCAGCGGTCGCGCGGTGAATGACTGGCACTGCGGCACTCCCCATTGATTCCGCGCGGCATCGCAGGTGAAGCGGGCTTTGGTGCGTCCCGAATACGAGATGCTCAAGTGATGGCCGCAGCGTCCGCAGACCACACGGCCAGCCAGCAGCGCTGAACCGCGTGGAGCGCCACGTCCATAAGCGACGCTGTTTTCCCGCAGTTTCGCTTGGTTTTTCTGCCACTGCTCCCAGGGGATGTAGGCGGGCAAAGCGTCGTGAATCAGCACTTCCCAATCTTCGGGAGCGGCCCAACGTCGCCCAGAACCGGGGCGACCGGGCACGCGCTTGCGAGCGTCCGTCTCGCGGCGGCCGTACACATAGGCTCCGGCGTAGATCGGGTGATGCAACATTCCCAGCAACGTGGCGCGGTTCGGATCACGCCACTGCAACTCACCTCGTTCGGGACCGCGATGGTCGCGCACGCCGATGCGAATCTGCTGCCGTCGCAAAAACTGCAACACACCCGATGCGCTCCCCAACTCGGCGAACTTGTCGAAGATCAGTCGCACGACTCCGCTCGCCTGCTGGTCGGGGTCGAGCAGCAGGCCCTCGCGTGTACGCAGGTAACCAATCGGCGCATGATTGAAGTACTCGCCACGACGCGCCTTGTTCCGCTTGCCGGCATCCAGACGACCTTGCAAGACGTGCAGTTCCGCTTCGCTCATCGTTCCCTTCAACCCCAGCAACAAGCGATCGTTGTAGTCGCGCGGCTCGTACACGCCATCCGCATCACTCAGTAACGTGCCGAACACGCCGCAGAGTTCGAGCAGTTGATGCCAGTCGCGACACGACCGCGCCAACCGACTCATCTCAATGCCTAAGATCAGGCCCACATGATCCAGACCGACCTCGGCCAATAATCGCTGAAAGCCGACTCGTCCTTCAATGCTTTGACCGCTGACTCCCAAGTCGTCGTCGATCACGATCACCCGGCCACGCGGCCAGCCCAGAGCCTCCGCACGATCCACCAAGCGGTACTGCAGTTGCGTGGACTCCACATTCTCCTGCACCTGCCGAGCACTCGATTGCCGCACATAGACAATGGCCAGCCGCTCCTGATGCCGAGCCTGAATCTTGCTGCTGGTCAGAGCCAGTCGAACGCCTGTGGACGCGACGGGACTAGGCCGATTCACCGGTGGAACATCAAGCGTCTTCATGCGTCACCTCCTGAGAGTCGAGTGACGCTGGCACCTGGACCAACCGAAACAGAGCTTGCAAAACAGTCTGCCGCGTCTCCTGCGGCAAGTGGCGCCAAAGCTCGCTGAGCTTCAGACTGGGCTGACTGCTGTGCGGGGGGGGACTCGCAACTTGGCTTCAGACATGACTCTCTTCCTTGAGAAGCGGAAACGGCCTGTTGACGCCAACGCGCCAACTCCAAAAGAGCCGTAATGCCCACGCTAATCCGAAAATCCGCCTTTGAACAATCCCGATCAACAGTATCAGTCTGCTTACGCGGTGATCACCGCGTGCGAGCAGCAGGAGCGACGCATGCGGCTAGCGAAGCGAAAGCGCCAGGGGCACAAGCACTCGAAACGCCTGGCTCAAGCGAGGC
>CAZNOE010000780.1:0-607 GCA_964574525.1 uncultured Bifidobacteriaceae bacterium | reverse complement strand
CCGATCAACAGTATCAGTCTGCTTACGCGGTGATCACGCTGTATTCCAGCAACTGATACTTCACCTGATGATGGTGATAAAGATTCCCAATGATGATCTCAGCCACGGCGGGATTCTCCAGCCAGCGGACGGACGCCCCCTGATCCAAGTACCGGTCATACGCCGCGAAGAATTGCTTGTGAGCTTGAGCTTTCTGCTTCCAAGGTGGCACTCCCGGCATCGTCGGCTGACCGAGACGAGCTTCGCGTTCAGCTCGCAAGCGATGCAGGACTTCGACCGGGAGCGTGTCGGCCAAGCGATACGTTACGAAATGAGCGGCCTCCGGCATGTACCAATGCGGCAAATCTCCCTTCGTGATGATTTCGCAATGCGACATGCTGAGCCTTGCTACGTGGCCGACGCTGCCAGCGTCGGCATGGTCCGTGGTCGGTGAAGATTGACGGACGCTGGCAGCGTCCGCCACGAACTTGGTTCGTTGTCATTTCTGGAATGGAAAGATGAGTTTCCATTCGTCCTTCATGCTCACGACGGTCCAGCCGCGCTGCGGCGCTTCGTCGAGACCCTTATCGAGTCGGCCGAGACCCGCTTTTCGGTCGTAAGCGTATTC
>CAZNOE010000779.1:0-3390 GCA_964574525.1 uncultured Bifidobacteriaceae bacterium | reverse complement strand
AGATTCTGGCGCAGTTGAAGTCGCTCGCGCCCGAATCGCTGACGTCCGAATCGCTCACGTTGGAAGAAGTGTTCATCGCCACGCTGAAATAATGCGAACAGCATGAACCCAAGATTGGCCAAAGAATTCCGCGGGCTGCTCTTCCCGTGGTGCGTCTGCGCCCTCGCCGGTTTGGGACATCTGGCCGAGCGGCATCAGGGCGGCAGAGTTGCGACATTCGTGATCATGATGGCGGCATTCGGGTTCTTTGCGGGATGCTTGATCGTGGCGGCCACGCCCTTCGGTTCGGAATTTCAGCAACGCACGTGGCCTCTGGTGCTCGGCCAGCCGCTCGAACGCTCCCAATTGTGGAAGGAAAAGTTTCTGGCGGCGACCGTTGCCGTCCTCGCACTGATTGCGGTTCACGGCGCAATGGTATTGGTGGTGGGTCAGAAACTTCCTTTCGACGATATGCTGCCTTGCGTGGGATTCGTCGTGGCGACCATTTGCTCCGCCGGTTTTTGCGCGTTGGCGGCGCGCTCGGTAATCGGGGGAATGGCGTTCGCAGCATGCTGGCAGTTTGTCGTCATGCTCGTCGTGAGCGGTGCTCTCTACGCGTGTTACAAACTGTTTGGCCGCGATCCCGCTGCTCCCGACATGGAAAAGTGGCCGGTTGTCACAGCATACGTCTGCGCAGGGGCGCTTTATTCGGCGTTCACTCTCTGGCTGGGCTGGCGGACGTTCGCGGAGATGGAAGTGCGCGATGCGCCCGCTTCGGCAAACCTCGCGCTTCCCGATTGGATGACCCCTAAAAAACTCGCGACGATCCTCCGCTGCCAGCCCGCCGGCAATCTGCGAAACTTGATCCGCAAAGAAGCGGGCCTGCAAAAGCCCATCTTCACCATTGCGACGGTCTTTGTCGCATGTTGGGTTGTCGCTTTCTTGTTGTTGCTGCTCGAACCATCACGGCGCGTAATTTACGTCGGCACGTTGAACGCGCTGACCGCCATTCACATCGCGATCATCGCGCTGTTGGCTGGCTGCGTATCGCTCGGCGACGAAAAATCATTGGGCGTAACGGCCTGGCACTTGACTCTGCCGGTTTCCTCGCGGCGACAATGGTTCGTGAAACTTTTGGTTTCTGCCGCCACCGCAATTCTCGTCGGCTTGGTTCTCCCGTTATTCCTTTCTGCCCTCACGCTAATCAAAGCCCGAGTCGGCTTGTTTGCGGTGATCAACACAGACACTTCAACCATCGTGTTCGCAATTGTTCCAATGTCAGTGCTCGTCGTATTGGGTTTTTGGTGCGCGTCGTTCTTGGAAAACACCGTCCGCGCCGTGTTGACGCTTGTGCTGGCCTGCGCAGTTCTTGGCACGGCCGCATCGCTTGCCGTCTGGATCGCCGACAAATTCGGTGGTCTCCAAACCGGCTTTCTAACGAGTCTCATTGCGCGATTTCAGTGGTCTCCTTATTCCCTAGATGGAGTCTTTCCGTGGGGTGGCATTTATCTTTGTCTTGTAGCGGGTGCGACGTTGATCGCGCTTGTCCAAAGTTTCAGTCAATTCCGACGCGCACAGTCTCAGAGCGCCGCATTGTTCCGGCACGGTGCAATTCTCGCGGCGGTCGTATTTGCAATTGCGTTCTGGGTTGCAGACTTCAATGTCTCAATGAACAATCAACGTAACCAACGCTTTTCCTCCGCTCTCGTGCCGGAGATTACGACGGCGCTTCGTTCTGTTACGCTTCAAGATTCTGAATTACCCGAAGGTCAGGTTGGGACATTGACGCTCCGGGCGCTGGAGAACAGCAATCCCCTCTCAGACAGAGCGAAGCTGTGGTTGAGGAACTCAACAATTGACGTGCATTGGGTTAATTCAAGATCGAAGCACTTCGCGAACTTGCGGGTGTACATCGGCGAAGTCCACCTGCCCAAAGGTGCGATAGTTCCATTCAGTTGGACTGTCCCCGATCTACCTCAAGCGCAACCCCCGAAAGAAAAACCATGAAACGAACACTCAAAATCATCCTCGGAATCATCGCCGTTCTCGTCGGCATGGGTTTTGTCATGCCCGCGCTTGCGCAGTGGCGGCATGAAGGAGCAATGACGGGCAGCAGCGTCGCGTTGTGTCTGCTCGGTGCCCTGATGACGCTCGCTGGCGGCGGCGCGGCGATTCACGGCATTGCGAAGCGGAGCGCTTGACGTGTTTCCGGCACCTTGCCGGAAAATCTGAAATGACGCTGTCGCCGAACGTGGAGCACTTGATCTCGGTCCCGTCTTCCATCTGCCAGAAAATATTCAAGGCTTGTACTGGAGCGCCCAGGTCCTTAACAAGTCGCGGCAGCCAGCGGCAAAGTCGCCGGTCATATTCACCATTTGAGAGCCAGCCAAGGCCCAATGAAGTTCTTCATAATCGCACCTCCGATGGAGCACCGGAACGATTTTGCGCTGAAACCGCTTTTGGTTCAGCGCATACGTCAGTTCGCGTTTTACCCACATTGACTTTACGGCCTTGGGCGAGAGGATGACGACGAACCAATCGCAACGACGTAATGCCCGACCGATTTCTTCCTGCCATTGTTGCGCGCCCCGCAGATGGGTGCGGCTGTACCAGATTTTCAGGGAGTGCTTGCGAAGCGTGCCAGCCAGCTTGTCTGCGAAACGACGATCGCCGCTAGCGTCGGAGAGAAACAGTTCCCGGGGTTGAAGCGGTTGTTTCCGTTTCAAACTTAGGCAGGGGTGAGTTCGAATCCGTGTTCCACGTAGTCAGCAACTTCGCGTGCCGCATGGGCGATGCCTCTGTTAAGGCGGACCATGGGGAATTTTTCCAGAATCCACGGAATGTCGGATGTAGGCTTGACCATTATCGGAATCAAACGCCTGCGATACTGCACGGCGCCGAGCGCAAATTCGATGTCCTTCCGCACCCAGTCAGACTTCATCGCTTGTGGTGAAAGCAAAACCACCATCGCTTCGGATTCGTCCAGTGCCTTCCCAACCTCCAAAGCCCAATTGTCACCCGGAAAAAGCGCGCCATCCGGATACCAGACCGTGTGCCCCGCTTTTTTAAGATGCGACGCAAGTCCTTTGGCTACCTCGCGGTCCGCCTCGGTGTAGCTCAGGAATACTTTCATGCTCGACAGGCTAATGCTTGCCGATGGTCCCGTCAACGCCATTACATGTGCGCGATGATGTTGTCGCCGAACGCGGAGCACTTGGTTTCGGTCGCACCTTCCATCTGGCGGGCGAAGTCGTAGGTGACGCGCTTCGAGGCAATCGCGCCGTTGAGTCCTTTGAGAATAGCGTCCGCCGCTTCCGTCCAGCCCATGTAACGGAGCATCATTTCGCCGCTCAACACGACTGAGCCGGGGTTCACCACGTCCTTGCCGGCGTATTTGGGAGCGGTGCCGTG
>CAZNOE010000778.1:0-3391 GCA_964574525.1 uncultured Bifidobacteriaceae bacterium | reverse complement strand
CGAAGCTCTAACGGCTCCCGCCTTCGGTAACATTTTGCCGTGAGTCAACACGGGTCTTCTTCAACACATTTAGGCAACGCTCGTTTTGCTGCGGTGTGCCAACGGTAATACGAATCCACTCGCTGAGTTGGTAGCCGCCCATCGGGCGCACGATCACGCCCTGCTTCTGCATTTCCTCGAACACGCGCTGGCCGTCGCTGACGCGGACGAGAATGAAATTTGCCGCGGATGGAATGAATTCGAGTTTCATCTGCTGAAGCGCGTCTGCGAAGAACTTCAATCCCTGCGCGGTGTTCTCCCGCGTGCGACGAATATGTTCGGCGTCGTCGATCGCTGCAAGAGCGCCGGCTTGGGCGATGGAGTTGATGTTGAATGGCTGGCGCGCTTTTTCGAGCAGAGCCACGAGATCGGGATGTCCGATGCCGTAGCCAAGGCGTAGTCCGGCGAGGCCGAAGATCTTTGAAAACGTTCGCATCAACAGCAGATTGGGTTGGGCGCCGTTGTGGATGAGCGACACGAAGTCCGCCGGTGAATCGAGGAATTCAATGTACGCCTCGTCCAATACGAGCAACACGTGGGGCGGAATGTCGCGAACGAACTTCTCGAGTTCCTTCATGGGCACAACCGTGCCCGTGGGGTTGTTGGGATTAGCCACAAACACTACGCGCGTTTTCGTCGTGATGGCCCTGCGCATCGCGGCCAAGTCGTGGCCGTAGTTTTTCGCCGGCACGGATACCAGGTCTGCGCCGAACATTTTCGTCACCAGCGGATAAACGGCGAAACAATACTGCGAAACCACAACGTACACGTCCGGCGCCATATAAGCGTGGCCTACGAACTCGATGATTTCATTCGAACCATTGCCCAGAATCAAATTTGCCGGCGACACTCTCAGGTTCTCCGCCAGTTTCTGTTTCAGGTAAAACGCATTGCCGTCGGGATAGAGATTGAGGTTCGCCAGAACGCTTTTCATGGCAGCCAGCGCGGCCGGCGAAGGACCGAGCGGATTTTCGTTCGAGGCCAGCTTGATGATGTCAGTGGCAGGCAAACCCAATTCCCGCGCGACTTCCTCAATGGGCCGGCCTGGCTGGTACGTCGGCAAATCTTTCAGGGCAGCATTGACTGGCGGTGGGATTGGCATCTACAGGGTCTCCACGATTTTCTTCACATTCACATTTTTGGCGACGATGTCACGGATGAGCGAAATCTTTTCTGCGTCATCAGGCCGGGTTTTAACGTTGAGATCATGTACCTTCGACGCGACCTGATAACTGTCTTCCTGCGTCAGCAGCACGGGAATCGGCATCGCGCGGATGACCTTGAGCACGCCGTCCGCAGGGCGCAGTCCACCGGTCAACACGATGCCCGCCATCTTGTCCGGGCTGTTCGTCTCAATGCCCGTGCAGGCGGCGAGCACGATGTCTTCGCGGTCGCCCGGCGTGATAAGCAGCACGCCGCGTTTGAAATACTTCATCGCGTTTTGCGCGCCCATTGCGCCCACGACGACGTCTTCAACCAGCGTGTGCAGCGTGGGCGGTTCGTTGAGCAATTCCGCGTCCAGTGCTTCGCGAATCAAATCCACCGTGGGGCTGGAAAGGATGCGCTGGTGGGGAATGACGCCGAGCAACTCCAGCCCCTTGCGCTTGAGTCCGCGCCGCGCGAAATCGGAAACATAATCCAGCTTGTCCCCCAGCACCTGGTTGAGGATGACGCCGATGATCTCCACGCCTTCCTTTTCAAACAGGGCCTGATTCAACGCCACTTCGTCAATCGGTTTGCCGATGCCACCGCGGGTGACGATGATGACCTTGCAGCCGAGCATTTTGGCCACCTGCGCGTTGGACAAATCAAAAACCGATCCGACGCCTGCGTGGCCCGAGCCTTCGCACAGCACAAAATCCTTTTCCCACGCGACGCGGTCGAAGGCTTTGTGAATTTTTTTGACGAGCGCCTCGTTGTTGGCCGCCTGGAGATATTTACGCGTGAAATCCGGCTCGACCGCAATGGGGCTCATGTCCACGAGCGGGCAATTGAGCCGATACACCGCGTCCATCAGAACGCTGTCCTCGTCAATCTTCTGTTCCTCGATTTCCACGAAACGCTGTCCCACGGGTTTGATGTAGCCGATGCGTGGGAAAAACTCCTGGAGCGCCGCGATCAGCCCGAGCGAAGCGGTGGTCTTGCCGTCGTTCTGCCGCGTGGCTGCGATGAAAACGCGGGGCGTCGTGGTGTTCATGCGATGCGTTAAAACGTTGAATCGTTACAGCGTTACAGCGGCACGCGATCTCGCGTCTCTACGATTCAACGTTCAACGATGTAACGCTTCAACGATTTCTTCATTCTCCCGGCAATTCCTCGCCCGCACCCGGATAGAGCCGGTGATAATCAATCGCCTGCACGCCGACGATGGCCGCCACGCCGAGAACGTCGTGCGCGTTCGAGCCGCGTGATACGTCCGCCGCGGGCCGATTCAGCCCCAGCAAAATCTGTCCATACGCATTGGCCCGCGCGAGGTGACGGACGAGTTTGCTGGCGATGTTGCCGGAATTGAGATCGGGGAAAACCAGCACATTCGCATGGCCCGCGACCTTGGGATCGTGCGTCTTGCGCTCGGCGATTTCCGGGACGAGGGCAGCGTCCACCTGCAATTCACCGTCGAAGTCGGCATCCAGAAGAATCTGTCTGGCCTTCTGTTCGGCGAGCGCGGTGGCGGCCTGCACTTTGCCGATGGACGGGTGCGTGGCGCTGCCTTTTGTGGAAAAGGACAGCAACGCCACACGGGGGCGGACGTTCAGAAGATGCCGGGCGAGTTGGGCCGTGGAAATCGCAATCTCGGCCAGTTGTTCAACCGTCGGGTCCGGCATGACGCCGCAATCGGCCATGAACAGCACGCCGTTTTCGCCGAAGCGGGAATCTTCGACTTCCATGACCATGCAACTGGAGGCGACCGTGGCTTGCGGCGCGATCTTGAAGATTTGAAACAGCGGTCGCAGCACGCTGCCCGTAGTGTGGCTGGCGCCGGACACGAGACCATCGGCCTGATGCATCGCCACCATCATCGCGCCGAAATAATTCGGCTGGAGCATCGCCTCCCGCGCTTCCTCGGCCTTGATCCCGCGCTCGCGGCGCAGCGAAAGAAATCGCCGTGAGAAATTCTCCAGGTCCTCACTCTCGGCGGGATTGATGACGCGGATTCCTTCGAGCGGAATGTTCAGAGCGGCGGCGGTTTCCTTCACCTTCGTGCGGTCGCCGAGCAGGATGGGTGCGCCCAGCCGCAAGGCATGAAACTGCCGCGACGCCTGCAAGACGCGCGGCTCCGTGCCTTCCGGAAAAACGATCCGCTTCGGATGCCGCTGCAATTTTTCGATGACACTGCCAATGAAACGCATGG